>CAZQZA010000115.1:0-3772 GCA_964597725.1 uncultured Dehalococcoidales bacterium
CGATGAATGGGATAGACTTCAGGAAGAAGCTGGGAGATGAGGTGATGGGCAGATTTCTGGTCTACAATCATAATCCCTACGAGAATTGTACTCCCCTTGGAATTAGTAGCTATGGCACACCAGTGTCTATTAATAGTGAGTTTATGTCTTGCGACCTCAAGATTGGTATTGGTTCCATCTTACCACACCCATTTGGCTTTGGCGGTGGTAGCAAGATAGTTCTTCCAGGTGTCGCTTCTATGGAGACCATAGAGGCCAATCACTATCGGCTTGGACTTTCTCCAACAATTGGCATAGGCAAGTATGAAGGCAATGCAGTGAGACAAGATGTAGAAGAAGCGGCTAGAATGGCCGGGCTTGATATCAAGGTAGATGCCATCCTCAACCTAAAGAGAGAGATAACAGCTCTTTTTGTTGGCGATCCTATCGAGGAACATGCAGAGGGGGTGAAATCAGCTAAGGAACACTATGCCACGGATATGGTCACCGCTGTTGATATTGTCGTCGCCAATTGCTACTCCAAGGCGAACGAGATGCCCCTTGCTCCTCCAGTAGCATCTCCGCTTCTGTCTCAGAAGGGTGGCGACATGGTACTTACAGTGGTTACTCCAGAAGGACAAATAACCCATTACTCCGAGAGAAGCTTTGGCAAGAAATTCGGCGGCAGGGGCTGGTTGGCAGCAGGAGACGGGGCTTGTAAAAGCCTGCCTCGTAACACCAAGAGGTTAACTATCATGGCGCCCTACCCCGATAAGGTTGGCGGCGACTGGGTAGCCCCGTATAACTTGATTAATTGGGCAAAAACATGGGCTGAGGTAATCCAGGAACTTAAGAGCAATTATGGGGCTAAAGCAAAGGTGGCAGTAATACCGGATGCAACAATTCAATACTTTCCTAGCTGAGATTGTTTAACAGTTGAAGGCAGTATAAAGATTGGCGGCTCACTGAGTCTCTGTTAAAGATAACTAACAATGCTCGTTTTATACATGTGATGCCCTTTGCCAAGGGGAATGAGGTAGACGACAGTGTTGATGACGGCCCTAATGCAGTAGTTTATGACCAGGCAGAGAACCTGCTCCATGTGCGAAAGGCTATTCTGGCTTCACTTATGGTTGACAATAGCCCGTTAGAAAGTATCTAGAATTACCGCAAGCTTCACAAGGCATACGCTGAGATAGGACACAGTTTTCTTAGCTAATCGAAATGGTCAGAGCGGAAAGCAGCAAGCTCTTCTCTACGGGTCCCTAGAGTAGCGCTTACCATTGACTGAGAAGAAGCCCGCAAAAGAGAAAAGCCACAGCTACACCCATTGCAAGTGACCTTGAGTAACGCACTTTATACCCTCCGCTAGAGGGTGCTAAAGAGCCTTCCCTCTCCCCCACTCTATTCTAAAAATCTCCATGCCCCGGAGGAATATTGTCCCCAAAGGCTATACTACCAAAAATTAAGCAATAACTAAGCATAGCACGGCTTTTTGTGTGTGCATTCTGTTCTCTGCTTGATCCCATACCACCGAACGAGGGCCCTCGATAACCTCATCAGTCATCTCCTCTCCCCTATACCCGGGTAGGCAGTGCATGAAGATTACGTCGTCTTTAGCCTTTGCCAGAGCAGCCTCATTAACCTGGAAGGGAGCAAAGTCTTTCAATCTTTCCTCACGTGTCTTTGGCTGCGTTGCCGCCATGCCATGCCATACATTTGCGTAAATTATATCTGCATCGGTAACTGCTTCCTCAAAATCATTTGTCAACACAAGCTTGGCTCCTGCCTCCTCAGCTTTTTCCTTGGCAAACTGCAAAAGCCGCTCGTTTGGCTCATATCCCTCTGGGTGTGCGAGATACGTATCTATTCCCATCTTCGGGCACACAGTCATTAGAGTGTGAAACACTGCGTATACACCACTTACATAGGCTAACTTCAAACCCTTAAAGCAACCCTTCTTTTCCCGGATGGTCAGCAGGTCAGCCAGTCCTTGGCAGGGATGTGTCAGGTCGGTCAAAGCATTTATCACCGGATTTTCCATATATCGAGCAAACTCCTCTACCGTCTCCTGCCCAAATGTCCTGATAACCAGGGCATCACAATACCGGTCGATTACCCTGGCAGTATCTTTGATAGGTTCCCCTCTAGCCAACTGGAGTTCATCAGGTCTCAGGTAAAAACTCTGCGCCCCGAGGTGTGCAATCCCTGCCTGGAAGGAAACTCTAGTTCGTGTTGAGTGCTTTTCGAAAAGACAGGCCACTGTTCTACCCCTGAGGTATTCATGGGGCATCCTCATGCTCCAACTCCGCTTTAGCTCAGCAGCGGTCTCTAAAAAGTATTCCACTTCCTCCTTGCTAAAATCCATTAGCGTCAGGAAATCTCTGCCCACCATTCGTGATTTCACAGTTGATGCCTCCTTTATTAATAATCTCTTATAAACTCACGGAATAATTATTGTTCCCGTTTTTTCTTCCAATGCCGCTAACGCTTTGTTTAGTGTTCTCGTTCAGATAGGTAGGTAACGCATAACCTCTTTTGGTGTCATTGCTATATGCCTATCCCACGTCCCATCGCTCCACCATCTATGGTGAAAACCTGTCCCGTCAAATAGTCAGAGGCTTCTGCAGCAAGAAAGAGCACTAATAAAGCTACATCTCTAGGTTTTCCCAATCGGCCTAAAGGAATTCTCCCTAGGATAGCCTCCGTGTTCTTCGGATCTCTAAAATGGGCTGCTGTCATATCGGTTACTATTATACCAGGGGCAACAGCATTTACGTTAATGTTGAATGGGCCCCATTCTGAAGCCAGGCAGCGAGTGAATGTGCTTAATCCCGCTTTACTGGCAGAATATGCCGAAAGGCAGGGAAGACCCTCATCCGCACAGGTAGAACTGGTATTAATAACCTTACCCTTTTTCTGTTTCATCATGTGAGGTCCAACTGCCTGGGCAAAGAGAAAAGCACTAGTTAAGTTGATATCCATAACTCTTTGCCATTCCTCCAGAGTTTGAGTCTCATCATGTGTTCCTCCCCACCCAGACATCTTCGTTCCGGGTAAAAGGGCAACCGGCTTGCGAAGTGTAATGCCGGCATTATTACACAAGATATCGAGCTTGCCAAACTGTGAAATTGTCTGTTCTACTGCCTTCTTTACTTGGTCTTCCTTAGTCACATCTGCAGATATTGCCAGGGCTTTACGCCCCAGCTTACGGATATCTTCCGCTGTTTGCTCTATCAGCTCTGTGGCGATGTCGACCACTGTAATATCTGCCCCGGCCTCAGCCAAGACTAAGGCAATAGCCTTACCAATACCCCGCCCGGCTCCAGTAACAATGGCTACTTTACCTTCCACCCGGTACTCTTCGGTAATCATGTTGACTTTACTCCTTCTTCTTTTTTTTAGGGTAAAACAGAGGTCTTATTGGTCAACTCCTTTAATAGGTTCTTCTGTTTATGTTCACGGCAATAAATATTTTAGCAATACGGCATTGCCATCATCTCGTTCTTATGTTATGTTCATAGCATACAATTGCAAACATGGTAACTAAGGTTATATAATAAGGTTCATCTAACATCTTAAATTAAATACTACTGACTGACAAGTCTTTGTACTCGCTCATATGATTAGTGACACATGATCTCCCTTCTTTGATGATATTTTTGTTGTTCTAAAAACACGGATGGGTTAAGGTATCCCAGCGCCTGGTGGGGGCGGATAGTATTATATACCCTCTCTCATTTCAGTAGAGCCTGGTTCAACTGCGATAGCTCAAAGCTAGCATCCGTTACCT
>CAZQZA010000116.1:0-3710 GCA_964597725.1 uncultured Dehalococcoidales bacterium
TCAAATGAAATTGCTGGCGATGGCGATATTCCCCACCCAGCTATTGGCCATGCCCGGCGGATGCAGGTAACTACCCCTACCCAACAACATGCGGTAATGATTGAAGCCGTAGAAAACCATATGCCTGAGGTAATCGTTATTGATGAGATTGGCACCGAGCTTGAGGCTCAGGCCGCTCGAACTATTGCTGAGCGTGGAGTTCAACTCGTCGGCACTGCCCACGGGAACACCCTAGACAACCTGATGATGAACCCTACCCTAGCTGACCTAATTGGTGGTATCCAGACGGTAACGCTGGGCGATGAGGAGGCAAAGCGAAGGGGTACTCAGAAGTCAATACTAGAGCGTACGTCACCCCCTACCTTTGATATTGTGGTTGAAATCCAGGATTGGGACAAGGTGGCTATTCATCCTGATGTCGGCGAGGCGGTTGACGCCATTCTGCGCGGCCAACCTTCAGCCACTGAGATTCGCTGGCTGGATAAGACCAGAGAGGTCAGGATAGAAAGGGAAATGCCAGTTACTGCTAAGAAAACTACTAAGGATAAGAAACTAGCTAAAGAAGATAAGCCACCCAAGCTCTACCTCTTCGGGGTAAATCGGGCACGACTGGAGCAGATGGCAAAAGAGAGGGCACTAGGCATGGAGATAGTTGGCCAGTTAAGTGATGCCAACCTATTGGTGACTTCTAAAAACTACTATCGCCGAAAGCCACAAAAGGTAAGAGATGCCGAAGCCGCCAGCCTGCCTATCTATGTCCTCAAAAGTAATACCCCCCCACAAATCAGGCAGCTATTAAATACTATCTATCCTCCCGACAACAGCGATAAAGCAGACCGGTTTCACCTTGCCCTAGCTGAGGCACAGGAGGCGGTTAACCAAGTGAAGGGTGGGCAGGAGACAGTAGAACTCAGCCCGCAGAGCCGCTATATCCGTCGGCTGCAGCACCTGATTGCCGAGCGAAGTAACCTTGCCTCACAAAGCACCGGCAAAGACCCCGATAGGCGGGTGAGGATTTATAAATAAGAGGGAAAGGTTTAAAAGCCGGCTCCCTTTAGAGTGGAGAATATCATGCTTTATAGCTTTGATGACAGAAAGCCCCAGGTTGGGAAAGGAACATATGTAAGTGAAACCGCCTTGTTAGTCGGAGATGTGAAAATAGGTGATAACTGTTATATCGGCCATGGGACAATTTTACGGGGGGATTACGGAACCATTGAAATCGGAAATGGTACGGCAATCGAGGAAGGCGTAGTTATTCATGCACCCCCAAAAGAGACTTGCTGGATTGGAGAAAAGGTTACCGTGGGGCATGGCGCTATTATTCACTCAAAGTCAATTGGAGATCTTGCCGTAATCGGAATGGGAGCAATCATAAGCCTCTGGAGTGAAATTGGTGAACGTTCAATTGTAGCCGAAGGCTCAGTTGTTAAGCTAAAGCAGAAATTTCCAGCCGGTGTAGTTGTAGCCGGTAACCCTGCCCGTAAAATCAGGGAAGTATCCCACAACGATAAAGATATGTGGGACTGGGGGAAACGACTTTACGTTAATCTAGCCAAGAAATATCTAAACATCGGTATGCATAAACTAGACTAAGACAAAACTTGCGGCTCTACCCATCACCTTTGAAGAGCAGCAAGAAACATAAACCACAAGGAGCAAGCTATGGACAATGAGCCTGAAGTGGTATTCGAGAGAGGGTCTTTTCTCGACAAATTCCATCTACAAGGAAAGGTAGCTTTAGTTACTGGAGGAAGTCGAGGCATTGGTAAAGCTATTGCCTTATGCTTAGCGGAGGCAGGTGCTGATATAATACTTGCTAGCCGCAAGCCGCCAGATTTGAAAGTTGTGGCCCAAGAAATATCCCAAATGGGAAGAAAAGCCCTAGCTGTGCCAACTAATGTTCGTCACCTCACAGAAATCGATAACCTAATTAAAAAGTCGTTGGAGGAATTTGACCATATTGATATCCTGGTGAATAATGCCGCCACTAATCCGGTATTTGGCTCCGTATTCAATATTGACGAAAAAGCCTGGGAGGTAACCATTGGGCTAAACCTTAAAAGCTGCTTTTTCCTGAGTCAGGTAGTAGGTAAAATAATGCGTGATAAGGGTGGTGGCAACATTATTAATATAGCCTCAGTCAATGGGGTCAGGCCGGGACTCGGCACAGGGGTCTATTCTATCAGCAAAGCCGGAGTAATCATGCTCACCCAGGTTCTGGCACAAGAGTGGGGGCAGCATAATATCAGGGTAAATGCTATCGCCCCCGGAATTGTGAAAACAAGATTTTCTGAGGCTCTGCTGAGTAACCCAGCAATTGCTACTGAAAGAGAGAAAAGTATCGCATTAGGACGTGTATCTGAACCTGAGGAGATAGCTAATGCTGCCCTTTTCCTAGCTTCAGAGGCATCAAGCTATATGACGGGACAGACGCTCATAATAGATGGTGGACACTTCTCCTCAGTTAGGACTCTGTTATCAACCATAAGCTAAGTAAGAGGGTACGTATGTCTTTATTTATTACCTTTGAGGGTGGGGAGGGGTGCGGTAAGAGTGTCCAAGCCAGAGCACTATACCGGAGGCTATCAAAGCTAGCCATTCCGGCACTGCTGACCCATGAACCGGGCGGCACGTCACTCGGCAAGAAGCTTGGACACTGGCTAAAGTGGACTGATGATAGAGGTATATCATCACTGACTGAGTTGCTACTGTTCAATGCCTCTCGTTCACAACTGGTAACCGAGGTAATCCGCCCCAGTCTGGAAAACGGCATACACGTTATCTGTGACCGCTATGCTGACTCAACGACTGCCTATCAAGGTTATGGACGAGGATTAGACCTGGAGATGGTCAAGACGATTAACAATGCGGCTACTCAGGGATTAAGACCAAACCTGACTATTCTACTAGATATGCCGGTAGAGGCAGGATTGGCACGTAAAGGAGCCGAAAGGCAAGACCGTTTTGAACAGGAAGATATTGCCTTTCATCAGAGGGTAAGGGAGGGCTACCTCAAACTGGTAGTTAACGACCCGGAGCGCTGGCTGGTCATAGACGGCACACAACCTAAAGGGAAAATAGCCCAGATTATCTGGCAAAAGGTAAGCCAACTCTTAAGTCACGGCAAAGGGTAGATTGAAGGGGCGAAGTCCCTTCAAAACCTATACCTCCCCCTCTCCTTCGAAGGAGAGGGGGACAAAGGGGGTGAGGTTGAAAAAAAATTACCAGTTACCATCCTTTGCCGAAGAGAAAAAACTTGAGGCGCAAGGGTACCAGCTTATTGCCGGCGTTGATGAAGTCGGCTGTGGAGCATTAGCCGGCCCAGTAGTAGCCGCCGCCGTCATCTTGCCGTACTATGTAGATGCTCCCTGGCTTAACCAGGTAAAAGACAGTAAGCAGTTGGCCCCAGCCAGGCGCGAACTTTTGTCTTATCACATCCATAGAATGGCCATTTCAGTAGGTGTCGGCACAGTTCCCCCTGAGTTTATAGATGCCCAGGGTTTAACCAAGGCAAGACGGCTAGCTATGAAACTAGCTATCGACCAGCTCTCACCACCTCCTGAGTCTCTGCTCATAGACTACATATCTCTTCCCAACGTCCCATTACCACAAAAGGGGATAAGAGACGGTGATAGTCTGTGTGTGTCTATTGCCTGTGCTTCCATTATTGCCAAAGTAGCTCGAGACCATCTGATGATAGAGCTTGA
>CAZQZA010000117.1:0-3692 GCA_964597725.1 uncultured Dehalococcoidales bacterium
CCTACTGATACCCCTGATAGGAAGGCATACATAATCATCATCACGCTCGGCGGGATGAGAAACCCCAGTGCCCCCCCGGCCATAATAAGTCCGACCGCTATCCTCTTGTCATACTTTCGTTTGAGCATAGCGGGAAGGGCAATAATCCCCATAGTCACCGTAGCTGCTCCGGTGATTCCAACCATAGCCGCCATTACGGCACAGATAGCAACCGTTCCCATGCCCAGTCCACCCCTGATACCGCCTGCCCAGCGATGTATGGTGTCAAAAAGGTTTTCGGCTACGCCTGACTCTTGCAATACCAGCCCCATAAAAACAAACAGGGGAATAGCCGCGAATATAAAATTATACATTAGGTCCATAGTAGAGTAGTAAATTATTTCGGTAGCTGCCGGTCCCCAGAGCCAGATACCGAATCCTATGCCTACTCCGCCAAGGATAAAGGCTATGGGTACTCCGGTAACCATGAGCAAAATAATGCTGGCAAACATAAGGACAGTAATAAGAGCTGGGCTCATTTTAGTTCCTCACCACTTACGGCAAAGGTAAGGTCACGGATAAACTTACTTACTCCCTGAAGTAGAATGAGCAAGACTGCCGCGGGTACCGTCATCTTCCAGTGATAGATGGGAGGACTCCAGGCAGTCACCGCGTGCTCTAACCTCATACAGGATTGCCACCCGTAAACTCCCGATTTCCACAACAATATGCTACAGAATAACAAGAATAACGGAAAGGTACACGCATCTACTATTGCCTTTGTCCTCTTAGACCAGCGTGCGTAAAATAAGTCCATCTTAATATGTGCCCCATGGAGAAGCGCATATGCTCCCGCCCCAATCATATAAGTACCGTAAACCATTGTTGATGCATCAAGGCTCCACATAGTAGGACGGTTAAATAAATACCTGGAAACTACCTCGAACATTATGGTGCCTACCATGACCAGGATTAACAAAAACAGAACTCTTCCTGACCACTCGCTCAAGACATCAATTTTATGCACAATATAGCCCAATTTCCTCATTAGCCGTCCTCTTGTGTGTTAGATATACTACCTCAATAGTCTGCTGGGAGAGCTTCTAGCACAGTTCCGCTCTCCCAGCAAAGCTTTCGCAAACAGTTAGATTGACTTGACTACTATAGCGTTATTGTAAGCGCCCCAACTTTTGGTTCAGCTCTTTGAGTAGTTCCACAGCTTGAGCACACCGAGGAGATTTGGCACTTTGTTCATCCCATACATCCAGCGCTGCCTCGGTTAATGTCGCCAGGTCCTCAAGTGACAAGGTCGTTACCACATAGTCTCTCGCTTTCACAGTTAAATCCTCGTTGACTACCCAGCTCCAGTAGCGATAACGCTGCGCATAGGCAGCTGTCTCAACGATAGCCTTAAGGTCATCAGGTAGCTCATTCCAGGTATCTAAATTAATGAACGAGGTACCTGTAACTGGATTGATTATGGACGAGCCAAGGATGTATGTAGCAACCTCGTTAAAACCCAGCATACTGTATTCATAGGCGGCACCGTAAAGGACCCCATCAATCATCCCCGTTGACATGGCTAGATAAACCTCCTCTATGGGCATGTACACACTCCCGACGTCTACCTTGTCAAACATCTTGCCGAATGCAGCAGTTGCTCTTAACTTTAGCGGTTTCAGGTCATCCAGACTCCATACTGGCTCGGTGGTTAGTATAAGATAAGGGGCCTCATATGTAGTAAATAGGTAATGACAATTCAGTTCGTCGTAGGCTTCATTCGCCGCATCTTGCCATACTGGGTTATCATAAAATAGCGAGGCTTCATCTGAGTTACTCCAGGCCATTGGTAGACCCGTTTCAAGCTCACCTATATCTAGCTCCGGGTAGTAGTTAGCGCTGCCGTGTCCCAGCTCGATTGTGCCGGCACCGACAGCACGCATTATTTCCCCGGTTGGTATCAGTTCACCGCCGGCGAATAGTGTTATCTTAATCCGACCACCACTCATTGTTTCAATGTCGTTTACAAACGCCTCTTCCCCCCATATTGTGGCACGAGGGAAATAGGTTTGATATTTCCACTCATAAACCTTTTCTGTTGGTGGTGGGGAAGGAGTTGGAGTTGGCGTGGGAGTTGGCGTGGGAGTTGGGGTTGGGGTTGGGGTTGGTGTTGGTGTTGGTGCGGCACAGCCAGTGATAACCAAGGCTGCCGCCAACACCAGTGAAACCACGAGCAATCCTATTTTCGCTTTCATTGATTTACCTCCTAACTTTTTAGATTACCCTTCTTTCCTCTGGCATCATGTCTCACATAATATCACCTCCTCGCCCTACCTAATCCTAGTTTGAATTGTTCTTTGATATGTTTTACATATCGCCATTTTAATCTACTCAGTCATGCATTGTCAATACCTAGAACTCTATGCTTTCTTGGGCACGCAGGACATAGTAACAGCGTTGGCGACATTTTGCTAACGAACTGTTTAGCACCCAGGGCCACAGGGTGGCACTGCCAGATACAAACTCTGGCTTAACACCAAGCCAGACGAGGCTTTATGCTATCTGACGGCATCAGGTGGCGCATTGAGCCTGTAAATGGGATTCGGTGGTCGCTCGTTCAAATCCGACCACCCCGACCAGTCGCCTACCACCCTCGAATTCCCAATCAAAGCCTATATTCTTATGCTGCCGCAACCGAACGTACTTAAACATCCAAAGTAAACTATGATTATGTAAAGTAAACCCTACCATTCCCCCGAGGCTACAATCACAATCCGCGTGTAAATTGGTTACCCGCTTCTATTTTGGAGGTATTGACAATCTCACAAAAGAGGGCTAAACTCAAGTCTCAATAAGCGATACAACCTATAGCATCGGTCTAAGAGAGCTGCAGAGATGAAACCAGGGCACTGTAACCGCTAGGAAACACTACAATAGCGTCTCTTTTAGTTAGGTTGGAGATACAGACCAAAGTAAAGGAGGTAACAGTGGTATCATCCGAGATAGAGGAAGGCCTGAGAACCTGTGAGCTGTTTTCCTTATTAGACGGAGGGGAAATACAGGCGTTAGTTACCTCGCTAGCTACTGCCTGTAAGGTCAAAGCATACGAAGCGGGGGATTACATATTTGAACAAGGTGAGCATAGTGCCAGACTTTATGTAATCACAGACGGTCAAGTACTCCTCCAAAGGTCTATCAATGTAGGTGACCGACCAGCGATGTGGCCACTCGGGCTGCTAGGAAAGGGCAGAGCTATGGGCTGGGCAGCATTGCTGTACGGGCCTCGTTATCTAACTGTATCAGCTATTTGCCAAAAGCCAACTCGAGTCATCTCCATAGAAGGCACCAGCCTGCGGTCGTTGCTGGAGAAACAGCCCGGGGTGGGTTTCAGAATAATGGACCAGCTTGCCTGCATGCTTGGTGAAAGGCTTCGCGCTGCGTATAACACCATGGAAGCCCATCTCTAATTGAAAAGCAGCTGCATGACCTCCAGAAACGCAGGTTACGGTTATGGGAATACTTGATAAATGGAACTCATCCCTAGCCTGATAGCGGTGCAGTTACCTATCCGAGCTGGCTGGGAAATGTTACTTCTCGGTATCAGACAAGCCTCTTTTAAGTAGGGCGTCAAAGGCTTCAAACCACTTCAGTTTAACATCGTCAGACCAAGTAGGGTCAAAAGTAGGGAATTTTGCCAATACCATTTCATACCA
>CAZQZA010000118.1:0-3592 GCA_964597725.1 uncultured Dehalococcoidales bacterium
CCCAATCTCGCCCGTCACTACGAATTTTCCAGAGTTAAGGGTTTCTTTAAATGCTGTGGCCATGGCTCACACCTCTTCTATGCTTGTAAGGTTTCGACTTTCCCTGGTCTTATCACTGCCTGAAAATTCCTCGGTGGATAATACTTCCGCATCGTATCGAGCCTTCCCTGTTGCTCAAGTCTTCGATAAATGAGTGTCCAAGCGCAATCTTTTTCTGGGTCTACCTCACACTTACCACTGTTCGTGCCACCACAAGGCCCGTTGAGCAGCCCTTTGGCACACCTTACAATAGGACAAATCCCTCCTGTCTTATCCAGAAAACAATCGCCACAGGCTCGACAAGTTTCAACCCAGATACCTTCTCTCTCCGGCATTCCCACAAACTTGGTATTTAGTGCTGGGTAGACTGGTGTATCTGGGAATATCTCAGCAATAGTTTGTACCCCAGCCCCACACCCCATGGACAGAACTGCCTCTACTTGCTGCACCTTATCTTTCAGCGCCTCTACCAATTCCTTCTCACATTGCCTCTCAATAGTATCTTCTAAGATTTCAAGTTCATTTCCATCTTTCTTAGAGGCTAACCTAAGTTGAGAGGAAAGCACTGCCACCTCTTTTTCGCCACCGGCCCAACAAATAGTGACGCAAGTGCCGCAGCCCACTATCAATATCTTCTTATACCCGGCTATCATCTCCTTAATATCTTCTAGAGGTTTTCTTTCTGCTACTATCATTTAATCTCACCTCTCTTTAATCTACTTATTTCACAGGACTTGGCCCCAGTTCTTTTATTCTCTCATTTATTTCATTGGCTATGCGAGCAAATCTGAATCCCTGATTTGGCGCCAGAGTGAATATCTCAACACGCTCGCCATCTATTCCCACTTCTTGCAAAAGGGTATTCAACTTCTGAACCCTATTCTTAGCCCTGATATTGCCAGAAAGGTGGCGACAAGCTTCCTCGTGACAGCCTAAAACCAGCACCCCATCAGCCCCCTTTTCAAAGGCCCTCAAGATGTGAAGCACATCAACTCTTCCCGCACAAGGAACCCGAATAACCCTGATATTCTCCGGGTAGGGAATCCTCATGGAACCGGCTGTATCGGCTGCTTGATAAGCAGACTGAGCGCAACAGAAAGCAATAATATCGGGCAAAAAGGCTTCCTTTGCTTTCATACATATTCTCCCAATAGCTCAAGTTCAGCTAGTATTTGCTCGTCGCTCCAATCTTTGGATTTTATGGCCTTAGCTGGGCAAACTGCAGCACAAATACCACAGCCTTGGCAAGCAAGGTCTACAATCTGGGCAACCATTTTCTCATGGTTTACCCTAACCTCTTGAATCGCATGATGAGGGCAAGCGCGAATACAGGTTAAACAAAAACGGCACTTATCAGGGTCGACCATCACTTTTTCTGTTTCAACAGTTATCTTCTCCTGAGCCAGGAGCTGATAGGCACTCAATGCTGCATTGCTTGCTTCTGTCAATGCCCGCATCAGGTCCAAATCTGCGTGGCAATTTCCAGCGAAGAAAATCCCTTCTCTGTTTGAAGCCACGGGGTAAAGATGAACGTTGTTCTCCTGATAGAAACCCTGCGCATCGAGACCTATATTTAGAGTGGAACTTAGAACCTTAGAATCCAGAGGTGGTATGGATGTCTCTTCTACTACTAAAAGGTCACAGGATAGGCTCACTCGCTCCCCTGACATTAAAACATCCTCTACCTCAATTCTTATTTCCCCGTCCTGTTTCAAGATTTTCGGTGGAATGTCAAACTTGATAAAGAGCACCCCCTTATTTCGGCAATCACGATAAAGCCTTTCGAGGCCAGCGCCATCAACCTTCAAATTCTTACACAATACGCAGACTTCGCCTCCAAATTTCTCCTTGACACCTAGAGCATTCCTCAAAGCGGAAAGGGTTGAAGCTCGAGAATGTTCATCGGAGATATCTACGACAAAGCATACACTCTTGGGTGTTTCTTTAACTTCACTGGAGGATTTTAGCATCTCTTCCAGTTGAGACTGGGTGATGATATTGTTTGAAAGTTCAAATCCGTAGATTTGACTCGAGAATTGAGTGTTGTAGCCAGTGGCAAAGATAATAGCCCCAAAATTTCGCACAAATTCTCCATTCCCTCCCTTTATCCGTGCTGAGAAGTTTCCTACTTCCCCACTTACATCTATAAGTTCAGCAGACGTCAAAACATCTATATTTTGCCTCTCGTCAACCTGCTTTAGTTTTGCGGCAAGCAGCTCTCCCGGGGTAACCCGGACTGGATAAAGGTTGACAAACTGATTTAGCTTGCCTCCCAAGATAGCTTCTTTCTCTATAAGCGTGGTCTTTAAATTCAGGTTAGAGAGTTCAATGGCTGCCTCAATACCAGCCATGCCACCACCGATTACTAAAACATCCCTATTTACTGAAATTTTGGTCTGTTCCACAGGCTCCAAAAATCGCGCTCTATTTATGGCCATCACTATTTGGGCCATTGCTTTTTTGGCAGCCTTGTCCCGCTCTGGGTGAGCCCAAAAACATTGCTCCCTGATGTTTGCCATGGAAAGAAGATACCGATTCACTCCGGCTGCCTGGATTATATTCATAAAATCATTTTCATGGAGCTCCGGTGAGCAAGCAGCAACAACAACCTGGCTGATGCCTTTATCCTTAATGTCTTTTTGCATCGCCTCCCGTGCTCTTTCAAGGCATAAGTCATGGCTTATGCTTACATAGGTAACATCGGGAAGCTTTTCCAGTTTCGCCTTGATAGCCAAAAAATCGGTGGCTTTTGATAAAGTGCCACCACAATCACAGAGAAAAACGCCTAATCTTAACCCGTTATCCACTTAAATAGCCCTCGCTCTTAGTGTCTGGATGACCTTAGATGCAGCTTGAATACCGTGAGCTATCGATTCAGGTATGTCCTTTGGCCCTTGACAGGTTCCAGCTAGGAAGATGCCATCGACGTTGGTTCCGTTGCTTTCCAGGGTGTCTCGAGTGTCAAAAAAACCATAATCCCCTAAGTTAATGCCTAAAACCTTAGCTAAATCCCAAGAATCTTTTCTAGGGGCAATACCTACCGATAGGACTACCAAGTCATAGTTCTCTTTGACAATTTTTCCTTCGGTAAGGTCTTCGTATTTAACCTCTAGTTCATTAGGGGAGATTTCACAAACCTCCACCGGTATACCTCGGACAAATCGAATGGTTTCTTTACATTCCTCGTAGAATTCACCGAAGCCCTTGCCTGCAGTCTGAAGGTCTATATAGAATATGGTTACTTTTGCCTCAGGATTCTGATATTGCAGAAGCTTAGCGAATCTCATAGCGTATTTGCAGCATACCTGAGAGCAATAACCATTACCAATATACTCGTCCCGTGAACCTATACACTGGATAAAGGCAATATTCTGGGGAGACCTCCCGTTCGAAGGCAAAAGCATCGGGTCCGCAGTGCCAAACATCCTTTCGAGGTCAAAGCCAGTAAGTACATTGGAATACCTGCCATAGCCTAGCAATCCCTTTTCCGTGGCATTGAAGACCTCGAAACCGGTAGCTACAATTGCGGCGCTAACCTTTAGTTTCTTATTAT
>CAZQZA010000119.1:0-3587 GCA_964597725.1 uncultured Dehalococcoidales bacterium
GGATAACCTCTCGGGCAGCATACAGGACTAACAGCTCCTGAGCAATGTTTTCTACTGATTCTTTGACCCTTTGCTTGGTTCGTATCCACTCCTGGGTGCCCAGTCGGCTCAGCACGGGTGGCAGCTCACTGGCTCCAGTGTAACGGTTGACCCGGTCTATCTGGTCGGTGGGGACATAGAGCTTGTCTCCATCAGCATATAGCAGTACCAGGTATTCCTTTTCACTACTATTGGTGCTCATGGTGATAACACCGGCAAATTTAGCAATGCCGTGCTCAATATGCACCACAAAGTCGCCGGGAGCCATGTCAATAGAGAGCTTATGGTAAGGCACTGGTCGCCTTTTAATTAACCGTGGTTGCTTAACAAAGCCGAAGATTTCAGCATCGGTGAACAGGTAGGTATCGTTGTTCATCACCCAGCCTTCAGCCAGTGAACCCTGAACTAGGCTTAGCGAGCCGGGTAGGGGCGTTTGCCTTATTTCGGTAAGGGGTGGGGCAATAATATCTTCCTCATCAAGTAGCTCTGACAATCGACTTGCCTGATGGCTGATGAGTATAAGTCGGTTTTTCTGTGTTAGCATCTGTTTGATTTTTTTGATAAACACTGGTAGCTGTCCGGCATAGCTAGAGGCGGGAACAAAGTTCAGCCGGTGCGGAGGTTCATCATCAGTAATATCAAAGCTGGTGAGCATTAAGCATTGCTGTGCTTTCATTTTTGGCTCAAGCTCTGGCCAGGTAAAGTAGGGGTGGGGAAAATTGTGGGGCAGCTCTCCCCGCTCTATTTGCTCAGTGCGTAGCTCGTTGGCCTGAGTATCTAGGACTTCCAGCGCCGTTTGGATACTAACTGGTTCGTCAAGTATTAAAAGGGCATTTGAGGGTAGGTAACTCAGGATGCTGTCTGTGTTGAATAGCGGGGTGTGAAACTGGATGTTGGCCGGTCTCTGCTTATGGAGTAGCATTGACAGCTCTTGTTGGAATTGCTGTTTTGCCTCGGTGTTAAGGCCAGTCAGGTAAACGGTGTTGAGGACTGACTCTAACTTCCGCTGGCTGTACAGTAGGGGGGTGAGGAGTTCGGTGGCAGGACTAATAGCTATCTCCGACACTTTGCTTTGTGAGCGCTGATTTACCGGATCAAAGAGGCGAATACTATCTATGGTGTTACCCAGGAACTCAAGCCTAGCGGGCAGGCTGCTGGTAGGGGGATAGATATCAATGATGCCACCGCGATGGCTGATAGCGCCTGGCACTTCTACCAGACTCTCCATCCGGTAGCCCATAGCCTCCCATTGGCGTAGCAGCTCTAGCGGCTCAATATCCATGCCTAGCTTTATGGTGTGGCAGGTAGAAATGAAGTCGCGGTACGGGGTTGTCTTCTGCATGAGGGCTGGGGCAGAGGCGACAACTAGGGGAGGATTCGCCGGTTCATTTTGGTTGATAAGGGCTGACAGTACCTGTATCAGTTCTAGCTCAGCGGAAATATCGGCAGTGACACGCTGATAGGGAAGGGCATCAGGCTCAGGGAGGAGTTTTACCTGGGTAGAGTTACACCAGGTTAGTAGTTGCTCATGTAGCTTTTGGCTGTTTTCTGGTTGAGCAGTTACGACCAGCATCGGCAGTCGTCGGGTGTGATACAAAGCCGCTATGAGGTAGGATTTGGCGGCGTTGAGCACTGCCACCTTAATGTTATTATTTTGCCCTAGCAGCTCCTGCACCAGCTGGCGATAAGCGGGCATCTCCTCAGTAAGAGATAATAGTTGAGTTAGGTTCAAAGACATTTTCTTCCCCAAACACCTCTAGGGCTAGCCGAAACGGCCTAGCCCTCCGCAGAAAATTGTAGCATAGGGGTGATGGCTCAGTAAATTAAATACGCTTTAAAACTCTCAAAACTATTACTAGAGCCAGCACCATGATACCGGGGGTTAATACCAAACCTAGCTTTACCCCCACTGCCTCACCTACCCAACCTATCACCGGTGCCCCGATAGCAACCCCGGCGGTAAGCAAGGCATGGAAGATACCGGTGGCCAGGCCGCGTTCCTCAGGAATGGTGTGGTCGGCAATCACAGCTGAAATTGAGGGGAACAGTATTCCATAAGCTATCCCGTATAACATCATAGCCACTGCCAGCAGTGGGAAGGTGGTTACCGAGGGAAGAATGACCAGGGAAACTATGCCCAGGCAGAGACCGATAGTGATTGGTGCCAACCGGCCTATCTTATCAGAGAGAGCCCCACTCGGAAGTTGAGCAATGATGAACATGATAGCAAAGATAGCCAGCAACATCCCAACGTGAAACGCTTCCATTCCCAGGCTACTCACGTGGAGCGGTAGTAGGGTAACCACACCACCGAAGGTAAAGTATTGGGCAAATATAGAGCTGTAGGCGACAGTAAGCCCTCTTCTTTTAAGCAGGTCTTTTACCTTCTTGAAGCCCCCATCGGGCAGGGTTTTAGTCGGCATACTGCTTTGCTTGTTGGCTCTAGGTAGTAACAAGCTGATGAGTGCCCCAATCACTAATATGGCTGACCCGAACAGAAAAAGAGCCTGATAACCCAGCCAAGAGGCGAAAATCCCGCTCAGCCCATAGCCGACTAAGGTGGCTGCTGCCAGGGACATGCCGTAGAAGCTCATCACCCTGCCCCTTCGAGCTTTGTCTGAATAATGAGCAGTAGCCGACATAGTGGCTGGACCAACTAGCCCGCCGCTTGCTCCGTGAAATGCCCGCACTAGTGCCAGGTGAACTGGTGAGCGACTAACCGAATAAAGGAACATGCTGAGTGCATCGCCGATTAGACCAGCAATTAACGGAAATTTATAGCCTACCCGGTCTATCAACCGACCAAGCAGGATATTAGCTGGAGTGTTGGTTACTGAATATAGACCAATGATAAGTCCGATAATGCCGACGCTGGCACCAAGTGTCGAGGCATAAAGAGCCATAACCGGTATCAGTAGGTGGGTATCCAGAAAGCCGAGGAAAGTAACAACAGAAATAAGTGGTAACGCTGTTCGGGGTTGAGGTTGCTTTAATTCATTCATCCTGTGCTGACTATTTTATAGGAAAGCAACCTTCTTGTTCAACTTGGGCTAGCTTGGTATAATGAAGTAAGTTCATTTGAATTGGTTGTGGATGAATAAAAAATCTAATTTTCTCTATCATCGGATAGTGGTCAAGTTGGGTACTTC
Organism: uncultured Dehalococcoidales bacterium; assembly: GCA_964597725.1. GTDB lineage: Bacteria > Chloroflexota > Dehalococcoidia > Dehalococcoidales > JAUVZE01 > CAZNEL01. Next base: position 3,189 of record CAZQZA010000119.1, read on the forward strand.
CCTGCTCACTGGCGGTACCGACCACCTGAATGAGGGCATAATGTCACACCTTGTCGCTCAGGTAGCACAGCTTCACCAGCGTGGGATAGAGATACTCATAGTTTCTTCTGGAGCAATAGCCTCAGGCCGACATAAGCTGGGATTGACTAAGAAACTCAGAGGTATTCCCTTCAAGCAGGTACTGGCTTCAGTAGGGCAGAGTCGCCTGATGTATGTTTACGAAACGTTGTTTGGTCAACACAATATTACAGTGGCTCAGGCTTTGCTGACCAAGGCTGACCTTTCTGACCGGGCTGGTTATCTAAACACTCGGAACACTCTGCTGGCTTTGATGGAACTTAGGGTAATGTGCATTGTCAATGAAAATGATGTGGTGGCAGTGGACGAGATTCAGGAGGC
>CAZQZA010000120.1:0-3387 GCA_964597725.1 uncultured Dehalococcoidales bacterium
TCCTGCATTATCGGGTGATAAGCCTGTCCCCCCAGGCAGGGGCCCATCAGTAAGGCTAGCTGGGGGACGATGCCGGATGCCAGAATTTGAGCCCGGAATAGCTGACCATAAATTTCCAGCGTATCCATTCCCTCTTGGAGTCGGGCACCCCCAGAGTCGTTCATACCGACAATTGGCCACCCCTTCTCCTTGGCGAAATCAATCGCTCGAACTTCTTTTAGGCCGTGATATTCGCCAAAAGTCCCGGCCATAGCCATATAATCCTCGGCAAAGGCAACAACGGGCCTGCCATTTACCAGGCCGTAACCGGTTACCACCCCTTCTGCCGGTATCTCCCTATCGGCCATACCAAAATGGATGGTTCGGTGCTTAACAAATAAGCCTATCTCGGTGAAAGTCCCCGGATCGAAGAAATATTCTATCCTCTCCCGGGCTGTCCACTGACCCCCCTTATGGCGCTTTTCGATAGCTTCTGGGGAAGCCATCTGCTCTATTTTGGCTCTCTTCCGCTGATACTCCTCAATTAGCTCTTTAGTTGTTGCCATTTTAATAACTTCTCCCTCCAAAATTTTTTTATTTTCTGCCTATATCTTCATGGGCTACTGCATCATACTTAAACAAGGATTTGCCACCATGACGATATAGGTGCGAAAAGCCTTGGTGCAAAGTGTATTATACCACTATGTTGGAATGATAACAATGGTTCCCTATGCCAGACTCTTAATTTTGCCCTTGGCTGGATATAGGACTTGACAGCTCAGAGCGTAGTGATTTATAATAATTATGGTCATAAGTGCATAATATCGTTTTAATGGGCATAATACCGTAATACGTATAGGAGGGATTTCAAAAGGTAATGGGTAGGCAACCTTTGTGGCGGCGAGTAAACTTTATGCCGCAGGTAACTTATTTCAAGCCGGCTGGGATACCCTTAACTCGCTTGCAAGAAGTATGCCTGTCTGTCGAGGAAGCCGAGGCGATACGTCTCAAAGACCTTGAGGGGTTGGAGCAGGAGGAGTGTGCTCAAAAAATGAATATTTCCCGGACTACTTTTGCTCGGGTGCTAGGTTCGGCGCGGCAGAAAATGGCTGATGCCCTACTCAGTGGTAAGGCGATAAGGATTGAGGGTGGTAACTTTGAGATGGCGGTGCGTCGCTTCCGCTGTATTAATGGTCATGAGTGGGACGTGCCCTTTGAGACTATGGTAAGCGCGCCTCCCCAGTTCTGTCCTGCATGTAAAACGGGAAGCATCATGCCTCTCTGGCCTCCTGGGCTAGGGTGGGGTAGGGGTGGTCGTGGAAGACACCGTAGAGGGGGGCGTGGCTGGTAATGATGAAGATTCTGGATGATTTACTTTCAATATTGAATTCAGAAGCCAGAGTAAGAGATATACGTCAGGGGCTTTTTCATACCGGAGTGCTGACCCGCCATTGTGGGCTGGCAGCAACGCTTCCCCGAGATGCCCTGCGACAGAAACATCCAGCGGTAAAGGAGCCTGGTTTTCTATTGGAGAAAACTGCTCTGGAACTAGCCCGAATGGCATACTCGGAGAGCATACCTGAAGCGGCTATCGGCATGGCGACCATCAATTCGCTCCTCGAGATTGACGAAGGGCGCTGCCTCAATCTCAATGCCGGTGACCTTATTGCTGAAAAAGGAGAAGGCAAGAGAGTAGCCATTGTCGGGCACTTTCCCTTTATCCCTAGACTTCATGAGATAACCAAAGAGCTCTGGGTAATTGAGAAAAACCCGCAGGAAGGTGATTTCACTGAAGCTGAGGCGGAAAATCTGATTCCACAGGCTGATGTTGTTGGTATCACCGGCACAGCTTTTACCAACCATACCGTTGAGCATCTACTCAAGCTGTGCCACCCTGGAGCCTATGTAGTCATATTGGGAGACACCGCTCCCTTATCACCTATCCTCTTTGACTATGGTGCGGATGCCATATCAGGCACAAAGGTGACTAATGCGGGATTAGCTCTGCGCTGTGTGAGTGAGGGGGCGACTTATCGGCAGATTAAAGGAATTCAAAAGCTCACCATGATGAGGTGAGGATGGAAAGGAGGTGAGCAATATGCCATTTGGAGATGGAACTGGACCCAGAGGCATGGGGCCGATGACCGGGAGAGGAGCCGGTTACTGTGCCGGGTTTGGGCAGCCAGGCTTCGCCAACCCAATACCTGGCAGAAGGTGGTTTGGTTTAGGTTCTGGTTGGGGGAGGCCATATGGATACCCCTACGCTGGCTGGAGAGTTGGCTGGGGTCGTGGTAGGGGTCGTGGGTTTGGCTGGCGCTGGTCAGTACCCTATTGGTACCCCTAGTGATGGAACCATAAATTAAGCCTTGTGAGGAGGTGAATGAGATGTGGCCGTGGTTTGGATACTGGCGTCCTTGGAGGTGGGGATGGCCAGGATACGGGTGGGGAACACCTTATGCCTGGCCGTGGACACCTATGCCCAAAGAGCATGAGATAGCCATGCTGGAAGAGCGAGCTCAGATGCTGGAAAGTGAATTAGACATTATCAAGAAGAGGCTAGAAGAGCTTAAAAAAAAGGAGGTGAAAAATGCCTAACGGATTTGGTAGGGGATTCGGATTTGGTAGAGGGCTCGGTTTTAGACGAGGAATGGGTTTTGGATTTCGTGGGAGTTCTCCACCCTGGCCCTATGTTGGGCTAGGCAGGGGAGGGCTGCCGAGATGCGGTTACTTTCTAAGTGGTGCTGCAGGCATACCGCCAGCGTGGCCATATCAGCAGCCCCCCTTCTATGCCGCCACACCACCCGTTCCTGGAGCTCCACCCTATGCCCCGCAAATGACCAAAGAGGAGGAGCTTAACTTTCTGAAGGATGAGGCAGAAGCAATAAAGGGGCAGCTAGAGCAGATTGACGCCAGGATGCATGAGTTAGAGAATGAAAAGTAGGAAGCCAAGTGATATAATGAAGGAGGTGAACTATGCCAGGATTTGATGGCACTGGCCCTCGTGGGATGGGCCCGATGACAGGTGGCGGTAGAGGCTTTTGCGCTGTTTCGTTGCCAGTGAGCCAGCCGATGTACATGGGAAGGGCAGTTTTCCCCCCATATAGTGTGCCTTGGGGTATGCCTTACTATGGAACGAGGCCGGCTACTCCGGGTGCTGTGCCGTTTGCTCCTCAGATGACCCGTGAGCAGGAGCTGGATTTCCTGAAAACTCAGGCTCAAGCCATGAGAGAGCAGCTGGCGCAAATAGAGGCCCAGATTGAGCAGTTAGGAAATGAGACTTAAGCACTGCTTTGAGTGATTAACAAATATAAGGAGTAAATTATGAAAATTGCTATTTCGGCTACCGGTCCTAACCTTGATGCCGAGGTCGACCCTCGTTTTGGCCGATGTCAGTATTTTATCATTGTT
>CAZQZA010000121.1:0-3319 GCA_964597725.1 uncultured Dehalococcoidales bacterium
TCCGCCAAGCATGGGTTTTCTCTCAGCAGGGCTGACAGCGGGATTACCATACCAGGGGTGGAAGGGTGTGCCGCTTCCTATTCACTGTATATTCAGACCGATGGTAGTGTCAGGCCCTGTATGTTCTCTTCCGAGGAACTTACCTTTGGGAATGCCACCGAAGAGCCTTTGGAGGATATATGGTTGCGGATGAGGCAAAGTGAGGTGCTTACCAAGTGGGCTGACCAAAGGGCAAGGAAAGGAGCTTGTGGGAAGTGTCAGCAGTTTGAATCCTGTCGCGGATGCTTAGCCCGAACCACCAAACTCCTGGGAGACGCATTGGAGACGGACCCATGTTGCCCTTTTGCGGCATAACCTTTTGCTTTGCCGCCTAATTCACATTCCGCTCAGGGGGTTGAATTAGAAAAGCCTTAGCACTTAATTCCAGGTGAGTTATAGCTTTATTATCGACCTCACCCTCGGTTTTCTATGATAATCCGTGACGCTGGAATTTCACGGATAAATAGCCAACGCTTCAAGTCCAGTCGTTTCAGGCAAGCCAAGCATAAGGTTCATATTCTGGATAGACTGCCCCGCTGCCCCTTTGACTAGATTATCAATACAGCTAATAACAATGAGCCTCCCTGTCCTGCGGTCAATGGTAGGGTGAATGAGACAAAGGTTACTCCCCCAGGTGTGCTTGGTATGAGGAGAGAATTCTACTATCTTGACAAAGGGCTCATCCTTGTAGAAGTCCAGATAGAGCTGTCTTAACTCCTCTTCTCCCTCTTTACCTGTAGCTGCTTTGCCTGAGGCTAGCGGAGCATAGCAAGTGGTCAATATTCCCCGGGTCATCGGCAGCAGATGCGGGACAAAAGTCACCGAAGGTAGCTGTCCGGGGTGTAGCACCGTTAACTCTTGAATAATCTCTGGTAGATGTCTGTGTCCGGCTAGAGCGTAGGCAGCAGCATCCTCATTAACTTCTGAGTAGTGAGTCTGCAGACTAACGGTTCTACCCGCTCCGGATACGCCAGACTTGCTGTCGATGATAATCTCAGGCTTAATCACTCCCTCTTTAATGGCTGGAGCTAGAGCCAGAATAGCCCCAGTGGGGTAGCAGCCGGGGTTAGCTACTAGTCGGGCCGAGGCAACCTGAGTCCGATATAGCTCGGTCAGACCATAAACCGCCTGTTTCAATATTTGTGGTGCAGGGTGGGTAAAGTTATACCATCGTGGATATTCAGTAGTGTCCTTTAGCCTGAAATCGGCGCTAATATCCACCACCTTAATATTCTGGTTGAGCAATGGTATAACCTCTTTGGCACTCTGCTGATGGGGCATAGCGGAGAAGGCAAGGTCAACCTCATCTAGCTCAGCCTGAATAACCAGGTCCAAGCTAGCCAGGTGGGGAAAAACCTCACCCAATCTTTTCCCGGCAGCACTTCGCCCAGTAACTGAGGTAAGCTCAACTTCAGGATGCTGATACAGCAGTCGTGCCAGCTCGATGCCGGCATAACCGGTAACATTGATAATACCAACCTTAGTTTTGCTCATTAGTAACCTCCGATAGTCGTTCCTACAATTCTTCTTCGTCGGAGCTAAACTCAGCAATTTCCTGATCTTGCTGCACTGTAGCCAAAGTCTGTTTGATGTCGGTTCTCTTCCAACCAGAGACAGACAAGACTCTCTTCAGAAATTCGAGACTGGCTTCATACTCCGGGCTTATTAGCTCCGTAACTCCCAAACTTTTAAGCAGCTCAGCTTCTCTGGTTCTATGAACCCGGGCCACAATTTTGAGCTTCGGGTTAAGCCTCAAAGCAGTCTTTACAGTGGTCACCACTGCTAGCGGGTCAGGAAAGGTCACCACCAATGCCTTAGCTTTAGTCAGGTCTAGCCGAGAAAGGACATGGGCATTGCTTGCGTCCCCGTAAATACAGGCTATCCCACCACACCGCAAGTCGGAAATACGCTCGGGGTCAATCTCAATAACAGTGTAAGGTATACCGGCGTCTCGCAAACCTCCAGCGATATTTTGCCCGACTCTACCGTAGCCAGCAATTACTACTGGCTTCATTTCCTGAGTTTGCTCCCACCCGAGCAAGTGAGAAATAACTTTGGTTTCTAGTTGTCTGCCCTTTGGCACCAGTGCTAATTTACTATATAAACGTGACACTAGGCCCATAGATAGTGGTGTTAACAACATGGTGACAATGGCACTGGCAATAATTAAAGAATAAATCTGAGCAGTGATGATGCCTGTATTGACTCCTCCTTGGGCCAAGATGAAGCTAAACTCTCCAATTTGAAAAAGGCCGGCACCAACCAGAAGTGCTATACCTCCGCTATAGCCAAAGAGTCGAACAAGGCCAAAAACGACCGTGAATTTCATAAGAATAATAATAGCTGCTGTCATCACTACCAACTCCCAATGGTCAGCTAGGAACCGCGGGTCCAGCAGCATGCCTAAAGAGACAAAGAATAGAGCGGCAAAAATGTCTCGTAACGGGGTAATCTCAGCAAGAGCTTGGTGGGCAAACTTAGTTTCGCGGAGTACTAAGCCGATTAAGAAGGCGCCAAACACAGCCGAAAGTCCGAGAATTTGAGTGGCTAGGGCTGCCCCTAAGCCCAGCACCAGAACCGTTAACAGAAACAACTCCCGAGACCGGACTCCGCCAATCCTGCCCATTAGCCAGGGAAGTACCCACATTCCTAGCGCAATGGCTATCCCAACAAAGAGGATAGCTTCCCCTAAGGCTATAGCCAAAGCGAGAGGCAAATTTTGTCCGGCCCCACCCAACAAGGGCATGACTATTATCATTAAGATCACACTAATATCCTGAAGAATAAGAATAGCAATCATAATCCGCCCATGCACAGAGTCTAGCTCGCCCCGGTCCATTAATATTTTGAAGCAGACCATCGTACTGCTAAGGGATATAACCAATCCGAATAAAGTCGCCTGGGAGAAAGACCACCCGAATAAAGTACTACCCACCAGTACCCCTAAAGCAAAGGTAATCAGAATCTGAGCTATACCACCCCACAAACCTACCTTACCTACTTGTCTAAGCTGAGCAAAGGAAACTTCCAGTCCCAAGGTCAGCATCAATAAGGCAACGCCCGCAGTAGCCGCAGCCTCAACCAGCACCACATCGTCGACAAGGCCTAGAGCATGGGGACCAACAACCACCCCCACGATGAGGTAACCTAAGATAACCGGTTGCCTCAGCCGATGGGCTATCATTCCTCCCACCAGGGCTGCTCCCAATAGAATAGTAACATTAATAACTAGATCTGATTGCTCCACAATCCTTACCTAAACACTCGTTGAGTTCAGCTC
>CAZQZA010000122.1:0-3277 GCA_964597725.1 uncultured Dehalococcoidales bacterium
GGGTCAAAGGACTCCAGATAGTAAATTACCTCTGGCAAAGCATCTAATAGCTGTTTGAGGTCCACGATGAGCTCGTGGTGTTCGGAATCAATGTGGCTAGCCATGGGGCGAGCGCAGTGGATATCTTCGCTCTCCCCTACCCCCAGGGCAAAGGTCTTCAGCTTGGCACTCTGTCCAAATTTTTCCTTATACGCCTTGCTGGCCAGGTAGTTGATGACGCTGCTGTCCATTCCCCCGCTGAGCAGGCCGCCAGTGGGTACAGCAAAGTCTATCCGATTGTGGAAGCTTCGCTCGATAATATCACGGATGTCACCAGCCATTGAATCGACGCTGGAGTCCCAGAATTTCGGCGGACTTTCCGGCAGTTCAGCGAATTTGGTCACCTGGCCGCTACGCTCCATGTAATAGCCATTGGGGAATTCATAAACCTCTTTGGTTACCTGCAATATCCCTTTGAGCTCAGAGGCAAGGTACAAGGTATTGTCTTTCCAGCCATAGAAAAGGGGTTTGATACCGAGCAAATCACGAGCCGCAAAGATATCTTTCCCGTCGGAGATAACCAGCGTGAAGATGGCGTCAGTCAAGTGTTTGAGCATTTCCTTGCCATATTTTTCATAAAGGGCAAGCAGCAAGCGCTCTTCTCTGAAAGGACCATCAGATATATTGTAGTCATGCGCCAGGTCAGCCCAATTGCCCATCTGGCCGTCATAGCAGACCATGAGGTTGGGGTTGCTGGGACTGCGAATAGGTATTCTCAGGCTATCGCCACTAACGGCGCCGTCCGCCTGGAGATAGTTCTGAGCCATGATGATTTGGTCACCTTCATGTATCCCTGAGATATAGGGGCCTCGGTAGGCGATGGTGTGCATGATAGCTTCCACTTCATTCAGATTGGAGTTACCGCAGGCAACAGCCAGTCCGCTCATCTGATAAAAACCCTCTTCATCAACAATGTAATGTAAGCCAGAGACTACTTCTCGATCTTAAAGACAGCCACCAGCCCATGCCCACAGCCAAGTCCCTTTTGAAGACCCATCTCAAGCTCCCTGAGGCAGTAACCCAACTGGGGTTCCACTAGACTAGCTCTAGGGGTTCCTATTCTTGCTCCAACCGCTACTCTCACTACCTTCTTCATGGTGTTTAGCGCTTTCCTGACAACCACGGGTGTTCCTGCAGGAATCTCCGGGGGAGCACTTTGCTCCAGTAGCGCCTTGGTATAGATTATAAGGTAATTCCACCAATCGGTAAGTTTCTGGTAGTAGGCATTTACTTCATCGAAGCCTTCTCTAGGGACATAACGAACCAATAGCTCATCTAGATTGGTGCCTACGTTGGGCTCAAAAAGCGAGTTTACCAACCGGCGCAGGGGTTGACAGTGGGGGTTATACTGCGCCGTGTCTATGTGACGACCGACAAACGAGGAACGGTCAGCCAGCTTGTGCAATGCAATGTTACCTCCAGTCTTCCCTTTGGCTTGGTGATAAATATGAAAAACCTCTTTGCGTCCCATAATTCTCAGTGAGAAACTTGTAAGTTTGGGTTGCTTTGCCCCGTTACCTGGATTTATATAGGAGATGACATAGTCCATCCATTGGTTATTTTTAAAATCAGTTGTCCATAACGTCTGCCATTCATATGAGAAGCGCCCCAGCCAGTCAATGATGATGAGGGCACCATTTTTACCATGAGAGACAATGTTGCTCAACATTTCTATAGTCTGCTCATCGGTGTTGTGGGATAGCGTACCGTAGTTAGCCAGATACAGGTCATAAGGCTTTTCAGCACCAAAATCAAAATCGTTAAAGTCCAAATGAACAAAATCCATATTTTGTCTGCTGCCGTAGGTAGCCTGGGCTTGCTTCAATAATCCCTCATTAATATCAACTCCTTTGTAGGACTCAAGCGCATCAGGTTCTATGACTTTTGTGTTGCATTCTGAAATCAAGGACTTGTTGGTGTTAATGCTGGTAAGAAACTCGAAGCCATCACCGCTGCCGCATCCTAGGTCAAGTACGCGGAGCCTCTTAGCACGCTTCTTCTTCTGGGCTGCCAGCCGTTCCAGATATGGCCTGAGGTAGAATCCAAGCTGCTCATCCTCCCAGAAACGGCGTACGTTATCATATTTACCCAGAAGCCCGCCGGGTTTTTGGTACTGACCACTTTTCAGTGCTTCATTGTAAGCATCTATCTCAGTCATGAGTCCTCCTAATCGTCTTTGTCTGAGCCTAGAGATTCTACTAACGCTACTGCCTGAAAGCCATCAGCACCGTAGCCATCGGCACCGATGCTACCGGCAAACTCCTCCGAGACCGGTGCCCCGCCAATGATGATCTTCACCTTGTCCCTGAGTCCGCTATCGGTGAGTGCCTGGATAATGTCTTGCATGTTTATCATGGTGCTGGTGAGCAGCGCTGATAACCCTAGGAACTGGGGCTTCTCCTCTCTCACCGCGTCCACGATGGTTTGAGTGTCAACGTCATTTCCCAAGTCCTTGACTATGTAGCCTGCTCCTCGAAGCAATATCGACACTATGTTCTTACCAATATCGTGGAGGTCCCCTTTTGCCGTGGCCACAATTATCTTTCCCTTCGCCTTGATACCGCTCTGGGCGAGATGGGGCTCCAGTATCTCCATAGCGGCTCCCACCGCTTCAGCCGAGGCCAGCATATCGGGAATGAAGTACTCCTTGGTCTCAAATTTCTGACCGACGATTCCCATGCCTTCAGTGAGCCCCTGATTGATTATGTCCTCCACATTCACGCCCTGGGCGATAGCTGTCTCAGTAAGCTCGCTGACCGCCGGTTGGCCAACCATCCCTTCGTCGAGGCCCTCGTCTTCCTGGGTTACTCTCCCCTGGATGACATTTTCTCGAATTAAGCTAAGTATATCCTCTACCATTATCACTCTCCAACTTTAGTAGTTTTTCAGCCTCGTTAATAGGCCAGGTATCTCTTGGAACACTTTGTCTATGGTCACTCTATCTATGTGGTGGGTTGGTAGTGCCAGCAACTCCTCCATCCGCTCCCGAGCTAGGATTAGTGTCTCGTCCACCATATCTTTGCTCTCAAAAGGGTAGGGAGGGGCAATCTCACCAGAGCGAAGTGCGCTACGCACAAACCGGACGTAGAGCTTATGTGAGGTGCCCATAACCTTTTGTATCTGCGCCAGACATTCCGAAACCCCATCAGTGGTCACCATTGGTTGCCTGACAAATCGCTTCACCATGCCTATGTGAGTATCATCCAGCACTGCCTGGACAGGGCAAAAGGTATTGGTT
>CAZQZA010000123.1:0-3233 GCA_964597725.1 uncultured Dehalococcoidales bacterium
TGGTTGTCAGGGGTCTGACTCTGCCCGGGGCGGTTGAGGGGCTTAACTATTACCTTACGCCAAACCTTGCCGCCTTGGGGAATGTGGATGTATGGTATGCCGCACTTGCCCAGATTGCCTTTACCCTTTCCCTGGGCATGGCGGGAATGTTTGCCTACGGCAGTTTCATTGCCAAGAAAGCCGATGTAACCAATAGTGCCTTCATAACCTCATTTTCCAATTGTGCTACCAGCTTCTTTGCCGGTTTTGCCGTATTCAGCATCGTTGGTTTCATTATGGCAGCCCAAAACATTCCGGTTGGAGAGGTTAGTGCTTCAGGTTTGGGCTTGGCTTTCATAACTTATCCAGCGGCAATTTCCATGATGCCGGGAGCAAATGCCATTATTGGTGTGCTCTTTTTCCTGTGCTTGTTCTTCCTAGGTACAACTTCTGCTTACTTCCTTGCCTATGGAGGGGTAATCTCACCAATGATGGATAAATTTGGTTTAAGCCGGGTAAAAGCTACGGCAATTGTCTGTGCTATCGCCTTCGCCATTGGAATCCTATACACCACAAGCGGTGGCCTTTACTGGCTGGACATTGTTGATAGGTTCGCGTGTTTCTATGGCCTGCTGATAACAGGGGCACTGGCTTGTCTAGTTATTGGCTGGGGGTTCGGTGCCGGAAAGCTGAGGGACCACCTGAATGAGACCTCGGATTTCAAAGTGGGAGCCTGGTGGGACTGGCTAATAAAAGTTGTCGTGCCAGCCGCTTTGCTTTTCGTTGTTATCTACGGAGGTTTCATGAAGGATATCGTGCCTGAGGGTTATGAAGGTTACTTCAATTGGTCTTGGCCCATATGGACTATACTTGGCGTAACCCTGATACTGAGCTTCTGGCTCCAAGCAATTAAAACCAAGGGGCCCAAGGAGGTGAGTTAAACATGGATACAGGCGCATTAGTTTCTATGATTATTATGTGGTTGGTGTTTATTGGTGGACTAGGTTTTTGTTTCTCTCGCCTTGGGAAAGGCGGTTGGTGGGGAGACTAAGAAGTAAACAATAGTCACCACTGAGAACTAAGGCCGCTCTCCTATTCATCTAAGGGGGAGCGGCTTTGGTTTTGGGTAGAAGATTGAGGCCTGCTAAATTTATCTTGTGTAGTTTTTTCTATAGACTATAGGGGGCAATTGTGGGGTGAGTGGAGGGATTTGAACCCTCGATCTCCAGGGCCACAACCTGGCGCCTTAGACCACTGGGCTACACTCACCATAGCAAGTATAGATATTATAGCCAAAAGCCCTTGTTCTTTCAACGCCCAGCATATTTTAGGCTAGTGTTACTATTGTAACCCCAGCACCCCCCTCGCCATATTCGCCGGGGCGATATGATTTGACCAGTGGGTGTCTGGCAAGCTCTTTCCGGACTACCTGGCGCAATGTCCCGGTTCCCTTACCATGAATTACCCTGACTTGGTAAAACCCGGCCATAAAGGCATCGTTTAAGTATTTATCAAGCTTTAGCAATGCTTCATCTACAGTAAGCTTACGAAGGTGCACCTCGTCAGTGACCGGCTTGACATTAGCACGATAGTTATCCCTACGCATAATAGCTAGTACCTCTGGTCTGATTTTAGCATGAGGCTATGGTTAAGACAATGCTACATTCATTTGGTGTTGATGTGGATAGCCTCGGTTTCTGAAGGCTGGCGAGGCTTATAGACGAAGGAGACTATGATTAGGGCTATCCCGGCAACTAAAAGACTGAGACTGAATATTTCCAGAGGAGCTAAAAAGTCATTAAGCAGTTGTGGTAGCCACGCTTGGAGTGGCGAGGGAATATTAAGCTGGGGTAGTTGTGTCCCGGCAAGGCTCTTGAAAACAAAAATACCAACGTATTCAAAGGCTCCGTAAGTTGCGAGTATAATGCCTAACTTGCGGGTGGCACCCCTTACCTCACGATTTATAAAGATGATGCCTAAAATTAGTAGCAGGATAAAACCAATCAGAACCTTATAAGTGAGTTGGACATAACCAATGGCTTGCCTAACCTCCGTAAGCTGAGATAAGACTTCAGGGCTTAACGAACTTTCACTAAACTCAAAACTGGGTGGTATCATTTCGTCAATGTTTTGGCAAGCTTCGTTAATATATAGCTCTACTACAGCTGGGGGCGCGCCAACAAGCTCTGGTGGTGGTGAGTATAAAACAGCTTCCCTGAGGTTGTCTTTCAAACTGTCTCTCAGCGGTTCTAGCAAGATTACCAGGTTCAGGCTTTGGCTTTTTCCCAGGAAGTAGTCATAACTAGAATAAATGGTGTCGTTTATCTGCTCTCGTATCCAGGGTTCAAGGTCAGCGAAGGTGTTACCTATTACCTCGGCTACGTACGGTTCATCCTGAGGGATTTGTTGACTGAATAGATCTTTGGCAAATGAGGATATATCAAGTTTGTTAAGTTCGGAGATAATGAAGTCCGGATTGAGGATAGTGTGGTTTAGCATAAGTGCTAAACCAAAGATGGATAGGGAAAGGAAGAGTAGGAAGCTTAACAGAATGAGAGCCAAGACCTTCAGACACTTCATTTAGATAATTTCCCTAAATCCAGTGATATTGACCTTAAAACCAAAGTTTTATTTCTAGTGAGTCATTTTAGCCATATTCTACAGTTAGCAACTAGTGGGGTCAACCCAAAGCCAATGCGCAAGGTGGGGCTTGACTTTCTGTTGAGCATTAGGATATACTCTGTATGGCTGCCATCAGTTAGCAAGGTCTAGCTAAGCCTGAGTGCTTCTTCCAAGGGGTCTCGGCTTTAATTGTGCCAAAAACAGGATTTTGATGAAGATTGCTATTAGTGGCAAAGGGGGAGTAGGCAAGACTATGTTGGCTGCTCTCCTTTCCAAGACATTTGCTGATTCCGGTTATTATGTTATTGCTATAGATGCTGACCCCGATGCCAACCTAGCGGCCACCCTTGGCTTTCCGGAAGCGGAGAAGATAATCCCTATCTCTGAGATGAAAGAACTTATTGAAGAAAGGACGGGGGTACAACCGGGCAAAAGCGCCTCCTTCTTTAAGTTAAACCCTAAAGTTGATGATATACCAGAAAAGTATTCCCGGGAACATGATGGAATTAAATTGATGGTAATGGGGCAAATGAAAAGGGGTGGCAGTGGTTGTTATTGTCCCGAAAATGCTTTATTGCAGGCCTTAGTCACCCATCTACTATTAGCCAGGAATGAGGTGGTTATTCTGGATA
>CAZQZA010000124.1:0-3212 GCA_964597725.1 uncultured Dehalococcoidales bacterium
TCTAAAGTTGGTTGTCTTTAGACCACCTGAAAAGGATTCCAGCTGCACAATCTGACGGAATGTGACTTGGTTATTATCGGTAGACCGTGCAGGATAAAAGGTAGAACTTTTTCCAAGAGCTTCAAATTTTCCACAAAAGTCTAAGCCCTCCTTGTGTGCTGAGAGGCTGAAAGCCATAGCTCCTATACATCCCTTGCCTCTTAGGCACAGCGCTGAAACTTCCGAATCTTCGTTTAAACCATCCAGGGGGTAAGAGTCCATTCTAGCTATATCGCTATTTTATATATAGCTGCAAAAACCTGTATATCACAACTGCAATCAAAGGGGTATATATAAGGTCAAATACACTGGTCAAATAGGTCGAATGGTCAGTCAAAAGGTCAAATAGTCAAATAACTTTTTGTTTTAATCAATAAATCGTATTTGCTGGAGGTATAACAATGAAGGAATTAACAAGAACAAAGAGGCTTGAAGTATCCCAGTACTACCTACTTGGCTATACATACAAGGAGATAGAGGAAGAGACAGGAGCATCCCATGGCAGTATCGCAAATATCGTTAGCGAAATCGAAAATGGCATATTGACCATTCCCGGTACTCCATTTGACCAAGTAAATGACCTTCGTCAGCTATCCTCTGACCTCCGTAAGAGAGGCATTGAACCATCTCAGGCACTGCTCGGCATCCTATTTTTTGATAGGCTCCGGGCACTAGGGGTAACCCCAGAACATCTGGATACATGGTCAGAACTTATCAAAGAACTTACTTCACCGGATTTTCCAGTAAAAGTGTTCTTTGAGGCAGCAATGAGACTTCGCGAGCTTGAAGAGAGTCAGGGTAAGCGTTTTGAAAGTCTAACCAGCGAATATACCAGACTTTCGCAGGGAATGGAGGAGTTGAAACAGGAGATTGATTCATTGAGTAAGGAGAAGTCAGAACTTATTGAAAAGGTAAAGCCTCTATCCTCACAGGTGGGATCAATGAAGAGGATGAAAGAGAAGCTTGAAAATGATGTGGAGATACAAACTGCCAGGGTACAGGAAACCAAATCAAAGGTTAAAGAAGCGGAAGAAGAGAGAGCTCGGCTATATCGGGAAATAGAGGAGTTTAAGAAAAGGAAAGCCAAGTTGTGCTCTGAAGTTGAAGGAAAAGAGGAATCAATCGGAAGGCTGAATGGGATTGGCTTGTCAGACGAAGACCTCATGCAACTTAGGAACTTCTTCGAAAAGTTGAGTGAGAACGAGAGAATAAGTACAGATCAAGTCAAAGAGAGGTTCTACACTACGTTAAGCCTCTTTAAGGACATCTCCGGGTTGGAAAAGAAAAGAGAAGCGGAAGTACAAAAAATAAGGGGACTGACCGAAGAGAAGTCTATTCTAAATGGCGAAATACTGAAGCTTCAGGCTAGAAAAGGAATCCTACAGGGCGAAATAGAGGACAGCGTTTACTCAACTTCAAAGATGATAAGAGATATCGGAGAAGAAGCAACCACATTGATAAATCAAGAGGTGGTTGATATCAAGAAACAATTGAATGGTTTATTCGAAGATACCCTAAGAGTTGGGGAAGCAGTGGGTGAGATGCGCAAGACGGTTATAAAAGGCGAAGAATCAGGGAAGAGCCTGGAGAATTTTTTGAAGGAAGTAAGGAGCAGATTGGAGACCAACTAATGTCTGGAGAAACCCGTGATAAGATACTAGCCGACCTCACTAACAGTAGTAGCAAACAGTAGTAGTTAACTGTAGTAGTTGTCGTGTGTAGTTCAGTAGTAGCGAAATAGTAGTGACCGTAGTAGTATGACAAGACAAATACAGAGAGCGGTAACACATTAACTTTTTAGTTTTTAAGCCAAGCGTTACTGGTGTGCTATATGGGGAGTCAGTAGGCGACTGAAGCTCTAGTCATCAGACCACATTCCAGCTGATTCTTGGGGTCACAAAAAGATGAATTGTTGGATTCCAAACAATCCTAAAAGGGACAGTTTATTTTCCCATGTTTTACGGCATTATCTCTGGAAGCACCAGGTCGAGACCCTGTTCCGAAGGTATCACAATGACTTTGATATCTTCTCCGAGCCTGTCGAGCAGGATATACTGTAAAACTGCAGGCGTTAGCGATGCGGCGATAGCCTCGTTGGCGGCAACCTGGGCGTCAGTAACAACGCGGATATACTCGGCTTCACCTTCCGCCTTGGCTATCCGTGCGTTTGCTTCTCCTTTAGCCTCAGCTTCTCTCTGCTCGGCTTCAACCTTGACACGCTCCAGCTTGTTCCTTGCCTCCCATACTGCCTGCTCTGCCGCCACTTTGGCTTCGATAGCGGCAACGAAGGTGGCACTGAACTGGAACTCCGTTATCGATACTGTCTCAGTGATGATGCCACGCTCCAAGAGTCGATTTGACAGGTTCTCTTGGATTTCATTTTTGACCGTTTCACGTTTCAGGATAAGGTCTTCCGCAATGTATTTTGCGGTGACCTGCTTGATGGTCTCCTGGACGGCCGGAGCGGCGATCCTATCTATAAACTCCAGCCCCAGCGTCCTGTAAACCTCGGCGGCCATGCTTGGGTCCAAACGCCAGTTAAGGGCAATGGTAGTGTTGACATCTTGAAGATCACGGGATGCCGAGGCCGCACCGGTTTCATATTTCTCGGTCTGAACTGACATCTTCATCACAGAATCGACGAATGGCAACTTAGTCTGAAGACCTTCCTCTAAAATCCTGCCAGTAACAGCGCTAAAACGAATAACCACCCCACGATGGCCAGCAGGAATAGTGGTGAGCGAGCCGAAGATGATACTGGCAACGATCAGAACAACCCCGACAATACTGCCAATTTTACCCTGAAGTCGAACTTTGGGATTCCCCTCTTTTTCCTTGTTGGTCTGCATAACGTAGACCCCAACGATAAGGACGATGATACCAAAAACGAGCAGTGGAACCATTTTAGCCTCCTTTTTGAGGTTATTCTTCTTAGTTTGGGCATACGCCCGTCGTGAAATCAATTGTACTATAAAGTGAATAAACCTACAAGCGAGTAACATCTTGGCTATTTGTTCAACCATACCCGCAATGGTGATCAGTTTGGGACTTAACAATGGATAATCGTGTTTGAAAGGGTTTAACAGAGAGGACTATTTCTTCGGCAATTCCTTGAACATCTTTATAATCGTTGGATTATGCAGATTGTCATTAAACCTGATTGAATAACAATG
>CAZQZA010000125.1:0-3188 GCA_964597725.1 uncultured Dehalococcoidales bacterium
CCCGAAGGTGACTAAATCATTGAAAGGAGATTGAAATGACAAGGAAAAAACTATTGATGTTGCTAGGTAGTGTCGTTCTAGCCCTGATGCTGGCAGTGCCGTTGGTGGTGGCTTGTGCTGGTCCCGCACCGACGCCAACACCAGTACCGACACCCACTCCCACACCAGCACCGTCCCCGACGGCAGAGGTCTATAACTGGAAGTTCCAGGATTACGCTCCCGCCGGGAGTTGCAGCTATACGGATCGTGTTGAGCCCTATATTAAGGCAGTCGAGGCGGCATCTGGAGGGCGCATCCAGATAAAGCACTTCGCTGGTGGGGAGTTGGTACCCAGCTTTGAGATACACGAAGCTGTTGGTGAAGGGATAGTGGAGATGGGCTACAGCGCTGCCTCCTATGACATGGCTTCGATACCCTCGGCTGAACTCCTGTTCGGCTGGCCATGGGTTTTAGAGAGTGTTCCTGAATTACTCACTCTGGAAAGGAACTTCGGACTTGGGGACGTCATGAGGCAGGCTTACGCCGAACATAATCTTCACTTGATTGCTTACCATACCGGCCCCTACTACGGGGACATGATGTCCACCAAGGCATTGACACAGGAAAGCGATGTAAAAGGGCTAAAGGTAAGAGCCTTCGCCACGCTCGCCAATATCTACGAGGATCTAGGAGGCTCTTCGGTCACAGTCCCTGCCGAGGAGATTTATACCGCGCTGGCTACCGGTGTGCTTGATGCTTGCTGCTGGAGCCCACTAGCTGACTTCTATGACTTTGGGCTTCATGAAGTGTGCCCATACTACATATTGCCGCCAGCTTTGCCCGCACTCGGCTGTGGGTTCCTTCTCAACCTGGAGCTGTATAACTCCTTGCCCGATGACCTCAAAGCTATCCTCAATTACGCTGGTGAGGAGGCTTTTGTCCACTACTTTGCTGCGTTTATGCATGCCGATATGGAAGCCTGGGAAGACATGTCCCAGAACTACGGGGTCACCAAGAGCTACTGGACTGAAGAGACTATCGCCAAGTTCAGGGAGAAATCCTTATATTATCTTGACCAGAAAGCTGGCACCGACGAGTACTTCTCTCAGGGCGCTCAGATTTATAAGGATTACCTCACAGGCTTGGGGCGCATCTAGTAAGGCACAACCAATCTACGGGGTGGACACTTTATCCACCCCGTAGGGTTGGGCAGGGTTTTTGATGAAGAAGCTGGAGTTTGCTTTAGGTCTCATTGATAAGCTCAATGACAGGGTGGGCAAGGGGGTTATGTTCCTCATCGCCGCTTTGACCCTGATGGTAGTCTATGCGGTAGTGATGAGGTATGGCTTTAATTTGCCCACCAAGTGGAGCTTTGAGGCAATTGGCTTTGTTTTCGGTACCTATATCATCTTGGCCGGCGGATATGCCCTCTTACATGGCTCGCATGTTACTGTGGATATACTTTACAGCCGCTTCTCGCCAAGGGTGAAAGCTGCGTTAGACGTATTTACCTCCCTAATTTTCTTCCTCTTTGCTGTGGTGCTGGTGTGGCAAGGAGGGCAGTATGCTTGGCGTGCCGTTGAAATCCAGCAAACCACAGGCTCGCCCTGGAATCCCCCCGTCTACCCGGTCAAGCTGATGCTGCCCATAGGGGGAGCCCTGCTTTTGCTGCAGGGAATAGCTAAGTTTATCCGCGACTTCATGACGGCTATCGGTGTTGGTAGAGGTACATCAGGATGAGTATTGAGCTTGTTACCGTACTGCTTTTCGGCTGCATGATACTGTTTCTCGCCTTGGGACTACCCGTGGCTTTCGCCTTAGGAGGTATCGGGATAATATTTATCATCTTCGGGTGGGACCCATCGGCTTTGCGTGCCGTGGCGCTGGATGTCTTCGGCAAGATGACCAATTTTATCCTGGTTGCTATCCCCCTCTTTATCTTTATGGCCAATGTGTTGGAAAGGTCAGGGGTAGCTGATGATGCCTATGAGATGATGTACCGCTGGTTTGGTCCGCTAAGGGGGGGGCTGGCGGTAGGAACCGTAATAATCTGCACTATCTTTGCCGCCATGAGCGGCATCAGCGCCGCCGCCACCGTCACCATGGGGCTCATCGCTGTTCCCTCAATGCTCAAGCGTGGCTACGAGAAGGAACTGGTCATGGGTTCCGTCCAGGCGGGTGGGGCTCTGGGGGTCCTCATCCCTCCCAGCATCATAATGATAGTCCTTGCCCTGTTTGGGCAGCTGTCGGTGGGTAAGCTTTTTGCCGGTGGGATGATACCCGGGCTTATCCTTTCCTCCCTGTTCATTATCTATATACTGATAAGAAGTCGCCTGCAACCAAATCTGGCTCCGGCATTACCACCAGAAATGAGGGCTAGCTGGGGACAGAAACTGGTCTCCCTGAGAGCGGTAATCTTGCCAGTTTTGCTGATAGTACTTGTTCTGGGGTCGATTCTTGCCGGCATGGCCACACCTTCTGAGGCTGCGGGCGTAGGTGCTTTCGGCAGCATTATCTGTGCGGCTGTCTATGGCAGGCTTAACTGGCGGATGTTCAAGGAGGCCTGCGACCAGACTATCCGGCTTAGTGCCATGGTGATGTGGATCATCTTTGGGGCTTGTTGTCTTTCCGTCGCCTATATTGCCGTGGGAGCTGATGAACTCATTGAAAGCCTGTTAATGGGGATACCGGGAGGTCGCTGGGGGGCTCTCATAGCCATGGTATTTGTTTGGGTTGTCCTGGGGTGTTTTCTGGATAACTTTGGCATCCTGGCCATCACTACCCCCGTCTTTTTCCCGGTGGTCCGTGCCTTGGGTTTCGACCCGCTATGGTTTGGCATTCTCTATGTACTGACGATAGAAACATCTTACCTCACGCCACCTTTTGGCTTTAACTTGTTCTTTATGAAAGGGATTACCCCCTTCATAAAAAGAGAAACTGGTATTGATATAAGTATGGGAGATATCTATCGCTCCATCGTGCCCTTTGTCGGCATCCAGTTGGTTGCCCTTGTTCTTGTCATGGTATTTCCTCAGCTGGCCTTGTGGCTTCCTAACGTAGTCTTTGGGGTTAAGTAAAGACAGATTAAATGATGAGAGAAGAAATTATTGTTGTAGCTCTGGGTGGTAACGCTATCTTGCAACCCGGACAGAGAGGAACCATACAGGAACAACTAGAAAATGTAGATATTGCCTGCGGACATCTTGCGG
>CAZQZA010000126.1:0-3160 GCA_964597725.1 uncultured Dehalococcoidales bacterium
CCTCCCAAAACTCAATAGACGGGTCAAAGTGCTTCATTAGCATCGTAGTAGATGCCAGCCAGCAATATCCACCAATTCGCGCACTATATTTCCCGCTTTCTTGTTTTGTAGAGACATGAGGAACATCTAAACGGTATTCTTCAGGGAATGAGCTGCCCTGACAACTAAGACAGCCAAAGACAAGGCAGAACGACAAGGCGGCCATCACCAGAATTAAAAGCTTTCTCTTCACTTTTCTTTGTCTATCGTCCGAGATTCTTCCAAGCCCCAGCTAGCCTAATAATGGAGGCTACAAGGTTACCTTATTTAGCCGGGCTGGCTTTGTCAAGTTCATAGGGACTAGCAACGTCTACTTTGAAGCTGGGCTATATTTGCATATTGACAAGATGGCTAGACCGTACAATCTCAGGGAGAGCCTATCAAAGGTGCCCTTATTTACTGAATAGCTTCTGGAGTGATTTGTCCCATGTCCCTGAGCCACAATATTGACAGCCAAAAATAAGGAGCACATAATCAGACAGGACTGGTTATCGGAGCAACCAGCATGAGAGCAAGAGACAGCTATCTACTAGCCTTACTATCGGGTGTGCTACTTCTGTTAAGTTACCCACCCTTCAACTTGGAATTTTTAGCTTGGTTTGCCTTCGTACCTGTGCTTATTGCCGTCTACTATGAGACAAAAGCAAAGAGGAGAGGGAGACTAACGCAGGTTGCGGCTATTTGTCTTACTCCAACGTTCCTCTGGCTCACCAGCTTCGCTGGCATGTTTGTCCCCATGATTGCTGGCTGGCTACTGGGCATAATCGTTGCTTTCTTCGCTGCTGAGTATGTTATAGAGAGTGCCCACGAGTATTGGGCCTCAAAACAGTTGCCTCCTGACCACCTGCGACACCTGCCTCCTCAATGGCAAATCTTTGTCGTGCCAATACTGGTCACTGCCGGGGAATTTGCCCTAATGAATATCCCGTTAGTAATGAAGCTAGGGGGTGCCGTCGGCTTTATGTCCGTCTCCAGGACTCAGTGGCTGAATCCTCCAATTCTGCAGGTAGCCTCATTCACTGGTATGTACGGGGTAACCTTTCTTATTTGGCTGGTGAACTCTGCTATTGCCTACGGAATAATTCATTATGTGGCAACAAAACGGATTTCAAAACAGGCAGTCGCCGTGGTGTTAATCTTCATAGCAATATTTGTTGGCGGCTGGGTCATTCTTCCTGCATCCACCAGTGGTGATACAACTGTAGCCATCATCCAGGCAAAGCCAGAGACCTTAGAGAAGCAACATGTTACTGAGCTTTATCTCGACTTAAGTGAAGAATCCTTGAGATATGAGCCGGAGATAATCCTGTGGTCGGTATGGCTTAAGTATGATTTATGGCACAAAAGCCAATCTGTGGGGCCTTATGCCGAAGACCACGTAAGTTTCTGCCAGGAGAATGATGTCTACCTGACCGATGGTTGGGGCAACGTCGTATTTCCGGACGGGAGAATCTTCCACTATGGTGCCCCCTATCACATGATTCACTTATTTGATGGACTTATACCCTTAGAACCGGACAAGATACTTCCCGAGCTTCATGGTTTCGAAGCCCGTTTTGGCAAATTTGGCGTTTTAGGTTGTATGGAGGGTGCATACACGGTACCAACGAGGAAATGGGTCAAGGATGGAGCGCTTTTTCTGCCGATATTTTCAGGCGAACCACCAGTTATCGGTGCTTTAACGGAACTGCATGGAAGTAACGCCGTCTATAGAGCTGTGGAGCATCGTATATATACCGGTGTCTGCTACCGGGATTATGGTTTACTGGTTGACCCTTACGGACGTATAGTTGAAGATATAGCCCCAGAGCAGCAAATAGTAGTTGGCAAGATAGCCTTTCCCAATGAAAGGCCATTCTACTCAAAGTATGGTGATATTTTCAGCTATATCATACTCGCTTTGACAGTATCGCTAATCGGCTACAACCAGTATCTAAGACGGGAAAGCCATCACACCTTCTGCAAGAAATGTAAAGCGCAGATTGAGAAAGGAACCGAAATCTGCCCAGAATGTGGTAATAAGCAGTAGTGAGAGTAGTTTTGGTAAAGTGACATTTCCCACCAAAAGACCAGAGCTTTTGTCCACTTGGTTCATCGCTGCACATCCTGACGGATTGTTACTGTAGTATTTCACCGCTTAACAATAGGGCGGTTTGACTGACTGCCCTCACACTAGTATTAACAATCGAACCTTTTTATAGCTAAGTAACAAACCGCTATTTTGTGTAATCGAATGGGCCTAGTCAATATAAGCTAGTTGAATTTACACGATTAGACTAAACTAAAAGTCAACTCAAAGGTTCTACCTATCGTACAGTACCGCCCACCATTCCCTTCATAAGGTAAAATTGCGAGAAGACTTTCCCCTTGTGCTCTAGTTATTGGTCCGATTCTCATGGGTCCATCAGTGGCGGACGAGGATACCTAGAACCATCAGGCTAACACCAGCTAAATGGCACTCGGTTTTATCGACCTTTAACCAATTAGCGATCGTATTGTTAATCTTCGTTTGTAGGGTTTAAAATGTTAGCAAAAATAGCTCGATATCCTGTCTTTGGGCGGTGTCAGCATTTACTTCATCCAGGAACCTGCCCAGCTTTACGCGATAGAATTGCTCGGTTCCCGGAGAAACTCCCATTGCTCTACGCGACTGGAGGAAGAGGGCGAAGTAATCGTATCTGGTCTTGCTGCACCGGTTATAGCTTGTCAGGATTTCTAAAAGTTTTTTGGATGGAGGGCGGCTGCCGTGCTTTACCTGGGAGATGTAGGCTTTACTTAATTTGCTTAACTCGGAAATTTCGGTTACGCCTAGCTTGTTAAGCAATCGAAGCTGGTCCGAGGACTCATAAGCCTTTGGTCGTGGGTTCAAATCCCTCCGCTGCCACTAGTTTTTAGCCTCAGTTTTCGCCCCCAATTTTACTTAATTTGCTTAACCTGACATTTTATGTTAAACTCAATTAGCTGAATAACTAGTCAAGCCATTGCAGCGGTTGCCAGTTCTGACATCGCCAGTAATGCGACTAAAGTCATATACACAGTGGTTGCCTTTCGTGTTAAAATAGTTACGGTGAAAAGGCGTAAGCCTTAATGCCGGATAAGACAAAATGATAAATGTTACCAA
>CAZQZA010000127.1:0-3158 GCA_964597725.1 uncultured Dehalococcoidales bacterium
ATCTATCTTACCGAACTCCTTTACGGCAGTAGCCGCCAGGTTATCGGCATCGGCCTTCTTGCTCACGTCGCACTTGACAGCTAAGGCCTTTGTCCCGCTCTTTCCCAGCTTTTCTGCCAGCTTCCGCCCAGCGTCGATGTTAACGTCGGCTATAACGACATTAGCCCCTTCTTTGACAAAGCTTTCCGCAATGACGGCCCCCATCCCTGAGGCACCACCGGTCACGATTGCAACCCTTCCCTTTAATCCTAGATCCATCTTGTCCTCCTCCTTCATTTGTGCTGTAATTAGCGAATCTTAAAGAGTACCAATTTTACTTTAGGTCATAAAATTTATATTACAGACTGATAGGCTATCAATCCACCTGCTGTGGCTACGGCTACCAATTATAGGCAGCCGTAGCCGCTTCGCACAGACTCTCCTAAATGCTAAGCCATAAAATCCAGTCTTGCTATTTGGTGGGAATCGAGACTCCGAGTTCACTGAAGTCTAGTACCGGCCATTTATCGAACTCACCCGGTGGGAACCAGGGCCAGACTGGCGTAGCGCCGTAGCACATTAAAGTATCCTTGTTCGTAAAGGTGACAACATCAAGTGGCATAGGAATGACCTTTGGCACTGGCGTTCCCAAGCAGACATAAGCAAGCGCTGCCTGAGATGCTAGCGCTGACAGGTGATAGCCACCGTGCGTACCAAAGCCATCGAGGTAGCCCTTCTCCAGGGCATCCATTACAGCCGAATCTGTATCGTTCAAAGCCAGTACAACATGGCCTTCTTCGTCTACCGGAACCAGGCGACCTAAGGAGCGTACTGCTTCAATAGCCCCGGGTCCCCCTCCGTCCTGCACAAAGATAGCGTTGATGGTGGAGTCGGCCGTCATGGCATCGATACAGTGTGCCATGCACCTCTCGGATGACCCTTGGTCCTCAGGACCAGATTCAGTACAATTAACCATCGGATGGGGGTCAATGGCAGCATGTAACCCGGTATGACGGTCCTGGCATGTCTGGAACGAGCGGTAAGTCCAGGACTCGAAGACATGCACATCCATATTATGCTTCTCGGCATAGTCACAGAAAATCTGCCCCACTAGATTGGAGCCA
The DNA here is from genome assembly GCA_964597725.1 of uncultured Dehalococcoidales bacterium. Lineage (GTDB taxonomy): Bacteria > Chloroflexota > Dehalococcoidia > Dehalococcoidales > JAUVZE01 > CAZNEL01. The sequence goes on from CAZQZA010000127.1 coordinate 1,104, forward strand.
TATGACCCAGCGAAGTCGTGATAGATTGTCGATACATAGTCGTCGGGGTCACTATAGGGCTGCATATCCCTATCCCAGTGGAAAACAGAAATACCAGCTTCCTGACACTTGGCCGAGACGGGAGCCAGTGAAGCCTCGTCAGTGGAGTGAAGCATAAGGCAATCCGCAGAGCGACCTGAGATGACATCTTCTATCCAGGATATCTGGGCTGGAATATCTGCCTCGGGATTCTGGTAAAGCATTTCAGCACCAGCTTTGGCAAATGTAGCTTTGTTAACCCCGTCCCAGTTAACCATAGCCTCACAGACCATGGACCAGTAGGTGCTGGCAAATACGTATGGGGTGCCGTCAGGCCTCACTCCTACGCCCTCCATTGGATTGACCAGCGCGTTCGGGTCGACTAGCCCTTTATCGATTAGCTCCTGTAGCTCAGGAATGTCCCCTAGGGTAGCTCCCGCTGCTGGAGCCGGAGCCGGAGCCGGAGCTGGAGCTGGAGCCGGAGCCGGAGCTGGTGCCGGAGCCGGAGCTGGTGCCGGGGCGGGAGCGGCACAACCGGCAAAGAGCATGCCAACTACCATTACTACGATAAATAAAGGAATAATGTATCTTTTCACAAATTTCTCCCTCCTCTAAGTTTGTTAACCTTTCGCACCAAGATATTGAGGAAAGGCCACATTTTCTTCAATATTACGATATAAGCATCACCTCCCTTTTTGTTATTGCTGCACTTACGCACACGGATATTTCTTTATCACAGCACTTGAAACGGATGTTCTGTCCAAATCTATAGAGAGCGTTTGTTGCTCTTTTATCGTGCTCTGCGTATACAATCGATAGCTACCGCAGTAATTATTATGGCTCCTTTTACAACGCCCTCGGCACCGGGACCGGCTCCTAATATAGTCATCCCGTTATTGATGACGCCAAGTATGATGACTCCGATGACTACCCCAATCAGATTTCCTCTCCCGCCCATGAGACTGACGCCGCCGATGGCAACTGCTGAGATGCTATCTATTTCAAGACCCATTAGGGTGCGCATCGAAGCATGCATACTTCGCCCCATGGTTGCTATACCAGCTACGCCAGCCAGCAAACCAGAGATCATGTAGACCATAAGTTGTGTTTTCCTTACGTTTATGCCCGAGAGCCACGAGCTTACCGGGTTACCTCCCACCGCGTATACGAAACGACCGAAAGAGGTGTAATTAAGAATTAAATAACCCGTCACAGCTACGGCCATAAAAACGATGGACGGTACTGGGACGCCGGCAACCTTACCCTGCCCTAGGGCAAGAAGGCCTTCTGGCAGGTAAGTAATGGTGGCGCCGCCGCCTACGGCGTATCCCAATCCCTTTAATATTTGCCACATGCCCAGGGTTACTATTAGCCCCGGCATACCAACACGTGAAACCAGCGTGCCATTGAGCAGTCCAAAACCAGATCCCACCACCAACATGACTATGGCCCCCACCGCTATCGGCACGGGCTGTGCCACAATACTGAGATGGGGGGCTTCGGTTATCATTGAGGCACCTACGATGCACGCTAACAGTCCAATACCACCGACGGAAAGGTCAAGGCCAGCGGTTAGGATGACAAAAGCCTGACCTACAGATGCTATCCCCCTGATTGAACTCTGCAAGATAACATTCACCGCATTAGCTCTACTAGCACTCACCCCCCTGGTTATGCCTGCTAGCGTGGCGATTAATGCTATCAGGACGATGACGAGGGTAACATTCTCATGTCTTAAGATGCGCCGGGCAGTATCCCGCGCATTTCTTGTGCGCCTTGGCTCACGTGTAATTTCAGACATTTTCCATACCTATCCAACGTTCAATCATAAATAGGGTTAACGTCTCCGCAGGTAGTCGACCGCCACCGCGCCAATTATTATGGCGCCTTTCGTAAAATTCTGTAGAAACGGGTCGGCACCCATCAGACTCATTCCGTTATTGATGACCCCTAATATGATTACCCCAATTACCACCCCCAGCACATTCCCTTTGCCACCTGCCAGACTAACACCCCCAATAGTCACCGAAGCTATAG
>CAZQZA010000128.1:0-3144 GCA_964597725.1 uncultured Dehalococcoidales bacterium
ACCTCAGCTTCTTTATCAATCGCCGCTGGGTATCAAGTCGTCTGCTGGCCTGGGCAGTAGAGGAGGCTTATCATGGACTATTGATGCAAGGAAAACATCCGGTGGCGATTATCAATATTTCACTACCTCCAGAGCAGATGGATGTTAATATTCATCCTGCCAAGGCCGAGGTAAAATTTCAAAATGAGCGTCTAGTTTTCAGCACTGCTCAGAAGGCAGTGCGACAGGCCTTGCTTGAGTCAATGCCAGTGCCTAAAATTGAAGCGCCAACTGCTACCTATGTAGCACCATCAGAGCAACCGGAGTTATCATGGACTTCAGCCGGGAGTGAACGACTTACTAGTTTGCCACCGGCATTCCCCCAGACTCCCCAGGTGTCTTTACCGGTGCTGCGGGTATTGGGCCAGTTCTTGAGTAGTTATATTGTAGCTGAAGGACCTGACGGGTTGTATCTTATTGACCAGCATGCTGCTCATGAGCGCGTCCTCTTTGAACAGATTAGAGGCCAGAGGGCACAGCAGAAGGTGGAGGCTCAGGGACTGCTTGAGCCGGTAACCTTTGAGGTTAACCCCCAGCAGGACGAAGTTTTGAAAGCGCGTTATGAGAGCCTAGCTGAGTTTGGTTTCTCTATTGAGCCCTTTGGTGATAGAACCTATTTAGTCCGGGCAGTACCGGCTCTGCTATATGAGAAAGATTGGGTGGGGATGGTGAGAGAAGCTCTGGACTCTTTATCCGGGGGTGATTGGGTGGAGGATATGACTATCTCCATGGCTTGTCACAGTGCAGTGCGGGCGGGGCAGACATTAACCGATGATGAGATGCGGGAGCTTATTCGGCGACTGGAGCAGGTAGCTAATCCTCATACCTGCCCTCATGGACGGCCAACCATGATTCACCTCAGCTCAGGGCAGTTGGGAAAGGAGTTTGGTCGAAGCTAAAAGGTGTAGGTGGTGGGATATAAACTATAATAAGCGCTCAAGGTAGCTACTAACCAATTGGCGTCTTTTTCGTTATATGGTTTATGAGAAAATGCCAATCTGGTAAGATATATTTGACTTGAAGTATTTTCTGAAGTATGCTTATGGTGAATATTGAAATATGGATGAATAGTCCTAATCTTGACGCCGTGGTAGGCAAGGCTTTCAAAGAAGGAGCCTACAAGTGTCAAAAGATGGTGATGTAAACTTAACCTGTCGCCAATGCGGTAGAGAATTTGTCTTTACCAAAACTGAGCAAGAGTTCTATGAACTGAAGGGTTTCACCTTTCCCGGTCGCTGCCAGGAGTGCCGTTCAACCAAACAAAGCCAGCCTCGCCATCTCGTTTGCTCTCAGTGTGGAACTGAACTAGAGAAAGGAACATCCATCTACTGTACTGCTTGCCTGGCAAGTGCTCACCTTGAGTCTGAGCTAAAAACCAAGCAAAGCCAGCAGGCAGCTAGTGCGGCGCATGCAAAGCTACAGGCTAGTGAATCTCAGAAAGCAGAGCTCGCTGAATTACTTCGCCAGAAGGAGCAACTAGTAGTGGAGCTGGAGCTGAAGGTTAATAGTTTAAGCCAGGATTTAGAGAAGGCACAACAATTTCATGCTGCCCTAGGGTTGCTTCAGCCAGCATTAGATAGCATAGAAGAAAAACTGGAAGCTTTAGAGCACATCCAGGATAAAATTAACGAGAGGATGCTCCAATTAGTTCAGAGAATGCACGAGATGTATGAAAATACTGGCCTATTGGAAATAATTAAACGCAGCCTGAAGCATTATCCAAAGCAAGATACCCAGCCGACATGAGGCCTACTTTGGCACTCCATATCAAGTAAATACCCGGTAGTAAGTCAAAAAGGGCACCAGCCACCACTATCTGAACTTGCAGTTCTTACCCCAGACTGGGAAATTCGTCCTCTCCAATCTTATATACGTCCGCCCAGTCTGCTGAGTCGAAGTCAAACGTCCATATTGTGTAACGACGTGACGAATCCTTGAAGTGAATTTCATCTCGGTATTGATGATACGTAGCTCTACTTAAGAATTTCTGCGAATCATCATACCAGTCCTCTCCAAAAGTATAGTACAGGACATAAGTGCCGCCTCTTATCTTCATAGCTGTATAAGAATCATCTGATTGAACGTATAAAGCTAACAGAGGAACTTTCGGCTCTTCAGACGAGCATAGGACCACAACTACATCTAGGTCTATGCTATTCTTAATTCTCAACCTTGCCTTATCACCACGAGACAACTCTCTAAAGATAATTCCTGTTTCCAATCGCACCGGCTGTACCACTTCAAGGATTGCTCCTTGTTCGCCTATTTCAATGTTATAGCTGCCAGGTGAGTCTTTGGATGCCAAAAAGGATACTGGCTTCGTGGCTCCTCCTGCCAATGTAACATCCCTTGTCTGCTCAACTAGTCCATCCACTACCAGAGTAGCGTTATAAGTGCCTTTAGCTTCTCCTATATTTTCAATGGTTGTCGTTATCGTCGTTTCGTCTCCCACCTTGACTAGACTAGGAGCGATGTCGAGACTGACAACCTTAAACTCTGCTGGCTTGAGCACCGTAAAGGAGACTGAGAGACCCAGGAGCTCCACCTTATACATCCCTGAAGTGGCTTGGGACAATGTAAAAGTCACCTTCTCTATCGAGCTGCCAGCCACGGTTATGTCCTTTGCCTTTACCTCTTTCCCCTGGCACAGCAGGCAACAATGGTAGGTGACCTGGGTTTCGGCTACGTTCTGTAGGTCGGCAGTTAGCGTAACTGGTTGGCCTACCTCAACCTCAGACGGTGATACCTTGAGATTGCTCGCCTCAAGTACCGTGAACGATGTCGCGAGTTCTGCAATTTGCACGACATACCTGCCAGGCTCGTCCTTCATCAAAGTGAACGAGAGAGATTATGACACCTCTGGCTCGAGGGCGAAGGCTTGCGTCTGCTCTATAGTGCCATTTACCAGGAGCTCTGTCACGTAGTCACCCTTGGCGCCCCCGGTGTTGGTTAGGGTGGCTGATACTATGACTGGGTTGTCAGGGAGACAAACCTCCGGCGACACGTTGAGCAAGCTCACCTCAAACTTAGCAGCGCACCCGACGGCCGCTACGGCAAGTGAGAGCATTAACACGACGATTAGAAGATTGCAGATTCGCTTCATTT
>CAZQZA010000129.1:0-1855 GCA_964597725.1 uncultured Dehalococcoidales bacterium
ATGATATATAGTGGGCTATCCCCTGACGGAAGGCTGGTTGAGGTCTGCGAGCTAGCCAACCACCCTTGGATGGTGAGCTGCCAGTTCCACCCTGAATTTGGCTCCCGTCCTAGTTGTCCCCACCCGCTGTTTCGTGATTTTATTGGCGTAGCCAAGAATATACTACGCGAAGGAGCTCAACCACCACTACCCCTTTCTACTAGTTTATGATAGAATACCACCCACACATGGAGGTAAATATGCGCATCTTCCTTGATACCGCTAATATCGACGAAATCAGGCAGGCTGCCAAACTGAGCATAATCAGTGGGGTTACCACTAACCCTAGCCTTATGTCCAAGGAGGGAACAACTGACTATGAAAATGTGGTCAAGACTATTTGTTCTATAATCTCCGGGTCTGTTTCTGCCGAAGTGTTAGCTGAAGATGCTGAGTCTATGATTAAAGAAGCTAGAATCAAAGCCTCCTGGGCGCCTAATGTAACTATTAAGATACCAGCCACTGCCGATGGGCTAGAGGCAATATCAACTCTAAGTAAGGAAAATATAGAAGTAAACATGACCCTGTGTTTCTCAGTGAACCAGGCGCTTCTGGGAGCGCTGGCTGGTGCCACCTATGTTAGCCCCTTTGTCGGCAGACTAGATGATGCCGGCCATGACGGAATGCAGGTAGTAAAAGACATTGTTGAGGTATTTAAGCACTATGAACTGTCCACCCAGGTGATTGCCGCCAGTATTCGCCACCCTCAGCACTGTGTGGCTGCCGCCAAGGCAGGGGCTCATATAGCTACTGTTCCTTACAATGTCCTAATGCAGATGATACGGCATCCCCTTACCGATGTAGGAGTTGCCCGCTTCCTTGCTGACTGGCAGCGTGTTTCACAGCGATAAAAATGAAAACAGGAAACCAATAAGCTATCATCACAGTTAAAACAAGCCAAGTCGCTAACCTTAAGAAAGTAGTAGTTTAGTCCTATACTATTAGATTAAGCTTTACCAGAAAAGGTAGCGTGAAATGGCATAACCCCCCAAGGAGAAGTTGGATTAAGACAGTGAGGTTAAGAAAATGAACATTACCGACCTAGAAAAGAAAAACAGAGACGAGTTGATTGAGCTGGCCAAGGAGATGGGTGTCTCCAACTATGCCAGCCTTAAGAAGCAGGAACTTGTCATGCGCCTGCTCCAGGCAAGTGTTGAGCAGCAGGGCTATATCTTCTGTAGTGGTATCCTGGAGACTATGAGTGATGGCTATGGCTTCCTCAGGCAAGACAGCCTACTGCCTAGCTCTAAAGACGTTTATGTTTCCCAGTCACAAATTCGCCGCTTCGGTCTGCGCAATGGTGATATGGTTGCCGGCCAAGGCAGACTACCCAGAAACGGTGAGAAATATTACAGCCTACTCCGGGTGGAGGCAATCAACGACCTCAACCCCGAGCTGTCTAAAGAACGACCTACCTTCGGCTCTCTTACCCCCACCTTCCCCAACCAGTTGATTAACCTTGAGACCTCACCTGATGACCTCTCCACCCGCCTGATGAACCTAATCGCCCCTATCGGTCGGGGGCAGCGAGGCCTAATCGTGTCACCACCCAAGGCAGGTAAGACAATTCTGCTCAAATCTATAGCTAATGCCACCGCCACTCACTATAACGATATTCACATAATGGTATGCCTTATTGGTGAGCGACCAGAGGAAGTTACTGATATGAAGAGATCAGTCAAGGGAGAGGTGATAAGTGCCACCTTTGACGAGCCGGTGGAGAACCAGACCCGTGTTGCTGAGCTGGCACTGGATAGAGCCAAGCGTATAGTAGAGAGTGGGAAGGATGTGTTTATCCTTCTTGATGGTATAACTC
>CAZQZA010000129.1:1865-3106 GCA_964597725.1 uncultured Dehalococcoidales bacterium
AAGGATATCTATGTTTCCCAGTCACAAATACGCCGCTTCGGCTTACGCAATGGTGATATGGTTGCCGGTCAGGGCAGACCGCCTAGAAATGGCGAGAAATACTACAGCCTCCTCCGGGTGGAGGCGATTAATGACCTTAACCCGGAACTAGCTAAACAACGCCCCACCTTCGGCTCCCTTACCCCCACCTTCCCGAGTCAGCTGATTAACCTGGAGACCTCCCCTGATGACCTCTCCACTCGCCTTATGAACCTTATTGCCCCTATCGGTCGGGGGCAGCGAGGTTTAATCGTGTCACCACCCAAGGCAGGTAAGACAGTGCTGCTCAAATCTATAGCCAATGCCACCTCCATTCATTACAATGACATTCACATTATGGTATGCCTTATTGGAGAGCGACCGGAGGAGGTTACCGACATGATTCGCTCCGTCAAGGGAGAGGTGATAGGTGCCACTTTTGACGAGCCGGTGGAGAACCAGACCCGTGTTGCTGAGCTGGCATTAGAGAGGGCCAAGCGCATAGTAGAGGGTGGCAAGGACGTGATCATCCTCCTTGATGGCATCACCCGCCTTACCCGAGCCTACAACCTAGCTATGCCTTCCAGTGGTCGCACCCTATCCGGTGGTATTGATCCGGCAGCGCTGCACCCTGCCAAGCGTTTCTTTGGCGCTGCCCGCAACACCGATGAAGGCGGTAGCCTGACCATCATTGCCACCTGTCTGATTGATACCGGCAGCCGTATGGATGAGCTCATCTACGAGGAATTCAAAGGAACGGGCAATATGGAGCTCCACCTCGACCGACGGCTGTCTGAACGCCGAGTTTTCCCGGCGATGGATATTCAGCGCAGCAGCACCCGGCGTGAAGAGTTACTCATGGACGAAAATACTGTCAAGCAGGTGTGGCTACTACGGCGCATGCTGTCTATGATTGACTCTGACTCGGCCAATTCTGCTGAAGCTATTGAGCGACTCCTAGAGCGCCTGCGCAAGACCAAGTCCAACGCCGAGTTCCTGGTTTCCCTGACCAAGGAGACATGAAAGGTTGCCAATCCCATCCCTCCTTATCCCGAGTACGGGGGAGGGGACTTGAAAAGGTAAGGGCAGATCAAGATAATCCATGGTACAGCCGCTGGAGAGAGGTCTCGAAATCCGGGGGCTCTCTTTTTGGATTGACTTCCTGCCATAGGGTAAGGTAAAATTCGCCAGATGGCGAAAAAGATACGCCTTTTGACACCGAC
>CAZQZA010000130.1:0-3071 GCA_964597725.1 uncultured Dehalococcoidales bacterium
AAGCTTTATGGCGCCGGTCAAGATTTGCTATCTGACGCCTTTGCTGGCAATGTCAAGGGGATGGGTCCCGGGGTAGCTGAGATGGAGTTTGAGGAGCGGAAATCTGAGCCGGTTATTATCTTTATGGCTGACAAGACTTCGGCTGGAGCCTGGAATATGCCTCTGTACAAGATGTTTGCTGACCCATTTAATACCATTGGGCTGGTTATTGCTCCCAATATGCACACCGGTTTTGCCTTTGAGGTACACGATGTCAAGGGACATAAGAAGATAATCTTTAACGCCCCCGAGGAGATTTATGACCTGCTGGTTTTCATTGGTGCCCCTTCACGCTACATGGTAAAGGCGGTTTACAGTCGAGAGACGAATGACATAGCCGCCGTATCCTCCACCCAGCGTCTGTCCTTAATTGCCGGCCGATACGTGGGCAAGGATGACCCGGTATGTATTGTCCGCACCCAAGGGACCTTCCCGGCGGTAGGAGAGGTGCTGGAACCATTCGCTTCTCCTATCCTAGTGGAGGGGTGGATGCGGGGTTCCCACATGGGACCGCTTATGCCGGTGTCCGTTCCTGATAGTACCCCAGCTCGATTTGACGGCCCTCCCAGAGTAATTGGGCTGGGTTTTCAGCTATGTGGAGGTAATCTGGGTGAACCTCGTGACATGTTTGCTGACAAGTCATTTAACTTGGCCCGCCACCAGGCAAATGAGATGGCTGATTTGATGCGTCGCCATGGTCCCTTTGAACCACACCGTCTGCCTTTGGAGGAGATGGAATATACGACCATGCCTCAGGTGGCGAAAAAACTAGAGGGCAGGTTTGTTGACCTAGAGTAATGGAATGTCAAAGCTCCTCTTGGGCACAAACAATTCAGCCAAGGTACGTGAGTATAGGGCACTACTGCGGAGCCTGTCATTTGAGCTGATTACTCTGACTGAGCAGGGCATCACTACTGTAGTTAATGAGATAGGAGAGAGCTTGGAGGAGAATGCCAGGCTAAAGGCAACGGTGTTAGCTGAGCAGAGCCAGCTGCTAACTCTGGCTGACGATTCGGGACTGGAGGTTGATGCCTTAGGCGGTGAGCCTGGTCGGTTATCAGCTCGCTATGCCGGTGAAGGGGCTTCAGATAGGGATAGGATTAATTTTTTGCTGTCACAGCTAGAGGGTGTGCCGCGGCCAGAGCGGTCAGCCCGTTTTCGGTGTGTTATTGCGGTAGCTACACCCGGTGGTGCGGTTGAGCTTTGTTCTGGCGAGTGCCATGGGTTCATAACCTTTAAGCCAAGGGGAGAAGAAGGCTTTGGCTATGACCCAATCTTTTACCTCCCTGAGCTAGATAAGACAATGGCTGAACTGCCACTGGAGATAAAGAACCAGGTTAGTCATCGCGGGCAGGCAGCTAGGGAGGCACACCCAGTGCTGGAAAGGTTGAGTGTATGACCGGGCTTTCTGATTCTTTTCAGCGTCCGATAAATTATCTACGCATCTCGGTAACTGACCGTTGTAACTTACGCTGTGTCTACTGTATGCCAGCCGACGGTGTCAGGCTAATGTCTCACGATGACATCCTCACCTATGAGGAAATCTACACTATAGCGCGGGCGGCCGCTCAACTTGGGATAAATAAGGTAAGGATTACCGGTGGTGAACCTCTGGTAAGGTCAGGGCTATCTCAGCTAATACGCATGTTGACACAGATAGATGCCATAGACGACATTTCTCTAACCACCAACGGGACCCTTCTTGGTGGCTATGCTGCTGAGTTAAAGCAGGCTGGGCTGAGGCGAGTTAATGTCAGCCTGGATACCCTTAAGCCAGACAAATTTAGGCGTATTACCCGTAGTGGCTGTGACCTTGGTAGTGTGCTGGCAGGCATTGCCATTGCCAGGTCAGTTGGTCTTAGTCCGGTTAAGCTTAATATGGTGGTGATGGGTGGTATTAATGATGATGAACTCCTTGATTTTGGTGCTAAGACCATTAACGATGGTTGGCATGTGCGCTTTATAGAGTTTATGCCTGTTACTATTGGAGACACTATTAGACTCGTCCCGGTCAGCGATATGAGGAAATGCCTGGAGCAACTAGGGGAATTAGAGCCTTGTCTACCTGATGTCGGCAATGGGCCAGCCAAGTATTTTCGTTTTCCTCAGGCTAGGGGCACCATCGGCTTTATTACCCCAGTTAGTGAGCATTTCTGCTTCCACTGCAATCGGTTGCGTCTTACCGCTGATGGTAAACTCCGCCCTTGTCTGTTGTCTAAGGACGAAATAGACTTGAAAGAGCCTCTGCGCAGTGGCATATCGTTATCCGGGCTGAAGCAACTGATTGAGGAGACAGTTGTCCGTAAGCCACTGCGTCATCAACTGGCTGAAGGCTATGTGCTTGAAGACCGTCCTTTTTCTCAGGTAGGAGGTTAATAGTTGGTCGAGATATACACTGATGGTGCTTATAACCCAGTTCTAGGTCAGGGTGGCTGGGGAGCTGTTGTTGTCGAAGGTGGACAAAAGCAGGTTTTCTCAGGCAGGGTCAAGCGAACGACTAGTAACCGAATGGAGATTACTGCTGCCCTGGAAGGTATATTACGCACTCCGCAAGGCTCGGAAGTAGTCGTATATACCGATAGCCAATATCTTTTTGGATGTATGAGCCGAGGATGGCAAAGGCGTGCCAATCGTGACCTGTGGGAACAGCTAGATGAAGCGGTTAGCCAACGAAGGGTACGGTGGCAATGGATTGACCGTACTACAAATCCCTTTCACAAGGAAGCTCATGCCCTGGCTACTAATTTAGCCAGTCAAACTGAAATGCTGCGCCCCATACCATCAGAGAAACAAAAGCCGCAGCCAAAAGCTCCTGTTGCGGAGGAGTTAACCCATATAGATGCCTCCGGTCGCCCCCGTATGGTAGATGTTACCCAGAAACCTGATACCCACCGTGAGGCAGTAGCCAAGGGCATAGTCAGGATGAAAGCATCTACTCTTGACCGGTTGCAAAGTGGTGAGATAGCCAAAGGTGATGTTCTGGCAGTTGCCCAGCTAGCTGGCATTATGGCTGCCAAGCAAACGCCTAACTT
>CAZQZA010000131.1:0-3071 GCA_964597725.1 uncultured Dehalococcoidales bacterium
AAGCAGAAGAACAGGCTCAACAGATGATTGAAGAAAAACGGACTGAAGTCATAACTATGGCCAATAGGGAAGCGGAGGCTATCAGGGCTGATGCCCAGCAGCAAGCAGAATTACTGCTAGAGGAAAAAGCAAGCAGCATTCAAATTGAACTAAAAGATATGGCCCAGTCACTATATAGACAGTTTCTGTCACAACTTGAAAGTCTTCAACAGCAGGTAATAGCGTTGGAGGTAGAGTTCGAGCACACATTATCTCAAACGATAAAACAGCCTGTTCCGAGTATAGAACAAGAGAATAATGTGACCTCCAGTACCGATTCAGGGGTGAGCACTCAACCTGAAGACAGTGTACTCGCCGAAGCCATAGCCCAAGCCCAGGCAGTGGACCAACTGGGCAACAGCGAACGGGAGAAACGGGTGCCAGTATCAGCAGAGAACGAGGAGACGTCTGATTACAAGGGAGAGAGCGAACTGCAAATTCTGCCTCCAGTAAACATAAAGCAAATAATGGGAATCATGAGGTATCTTGACAGTTTGTCTGAAGTCGAAACCACTGAACTTATACCTGTAGCCGATAGGCCCTCAATTATGGTTTTCCTGCACGAGCCGGTACATTTGATTGAAATATTGAGAACGCTTCCTGAAGTGGGGCAGGTTGAGGAAGTCACTAACTTCATTGACACCCTCCAGAGTAAGCGGAGGAAGATTCAAATAACACTTTCTAAGGATTGGATACTCGCTGAGGCCAAGGAAGTACTAACTAGCGAAGTTTCCAATAGCCAACCCTCTGAACCTCATCCCAATCTGAAATAGGTGCTGTCCTCAACGGTAGCAAGGGGGTTTCTTCGCGTGGAGCCCAGATACGAAACACCAAACAGAGACACTTCTGGTTTTTGTAGCTACACCCACTGCCAACAAATTCAGCTAAGAACTAACCCCATATCGAGTCGTATGATATTTCTTCCAGTCCCCACTTGGACACTCAGAACCCTCTGAAAAACAGCCGAACGAACACAATTACAGAAGTTGACAAAGGCAAAGGCCTACCCTCATCATTCAAACACGGACTTGACACCCTAAGAAGCCAATTTGATATAATGGAGATATGTTAGAGGGCAAGTGTCCCAAGTGTGGTACCTATCGCATCGGGTGGTCATTGCTCAATCCACGCCATCAAACATGCCCCAAGTGTGGCGCCGGGCTTGAGATTACAGAGAGTGGTCACAAAATCTCTAGTGGTTACTCGCCCTTTACTGCAGAAAGATACTTTATCAATACGCCTACTAACATACCTTCTTCTCACGATACAAAAAAGAAGGAGCCCAAAAAGCACCACCGTCCTTAAAGTTATTCAGTACTCCAACGTCCAATTTCATCTAGCCTTGTTCAACCATATATCTTGTTTAGCACTGGAAGTAGCTCCAATCCGCTCTACCCATTAACCTGATTATCTTCCAATAGCCACGAGCGGGCTCGCTACAGGGTTCCGGCAGGGCTTGACGGTTAAATGTCATAGGGGTATCATTGGAGCCGAGAACGATAGTGGATGAGGGTTGCCCCAGTGCGGGCTTAATTGGGAATCCCGGGTAATTATTAATCTACAACTAAAAACGATGACAGCGAGGTGACAATGCAAAAGAACCTGGTCAAGGAAAAAATTCTCAGCGGTGGCACTGCCTATGGTGTCTTCTGCAATTTGTATTCCCCAATGATTGTGGAGTTAGTCGGCCACATAGGATTTGACTTCGCTCTAATCGATGCTGAACACGGTCCAGCGGGAGTTGAAAGCTGCGAGCACATGGTTAGAGCAGCGGATAGCGTCGGGCTCCCTATCTTCATCAGGGTAGCCATGAATATCCGCCAAAACATCCTTCGCTACCTCGACATTGGTGCCCTGGGGGTGATGTTGCCTCAGGTTAACACTCGGGCGGAGGCTGAGGCTGTAGTCGAGGCAGTGAAATATCCACCACAAGGACGGCGAGGGCTAGGCCCGGTACGGGCCGCTGATTACGGGCTTACCATACCCCTAAAGGAATATGCCCTCAACGCCAATCAGGAAATTCTGGTAGCCATCCAGGTAGAGACCGTGGCAGCAGTGAGCAACTTGGATGAGCTCCTTGCCGTAGAAGACATCGATGTCTTCTTCATCGGGCCCGCTGACCTATCTGCCTCCATGGGGTATGTAGGGCAGATGAATCACCCTGAGGTCCAGGCCATGATTGAGAAACTGGTGCAAAGAATCCATGCCGCTGGCAGGGTGGCAGGCACTGTTGCCTACAATCATGAGGCGTTAGCCAAAGCCAAAGAGCGTGGGTTTCACCTCATAGTTCACGGTGTCATAGCTATGATGGCCAAATCTGGCCGAGAGTATCTAGAAGTAGCACGCACCTCCTAGTAGCTACAACCTAAGGGAAATCTCCACCATAAAGTGGCTTGACGATAAGGGCCTAGTCTACGACAAGAAAACTATTCCTTGGAGGTTGATATCGTGACGCAGAACAGTATACCTTTCCCATCCCTAGACACGCCTGCCGTGCTGGTGGATATGGACAAGCTGGAGGCAAATATTAGAGAAATGTCTCAGCTAGCAGCTGAGGCAGGGGTTAGACTGAGGCCGCACGTTAAGGTCCACGAGTGTGCGTCAATAGCCAAGTTGCAAATTGAAGCGGGGGCATGTGGTGTAGAGGTAGGCCCTGTGGCTCAGGCAGAAGCTATGGTAGGGGAGGGGCTTGACGACATAATTATTGCTCACCCCGGCTTTTATGGTGGACCTAAGTTAGAAACACTGAAGAGACTTCTTAATAAACCAGGACTTAAGGTCACAGTCGTAGTAGATATGCTCGAACAAGCTGAGGGCGTGTCCCAGGCTGGCCAGGCGGTTGGTCAAAAGGTTCCCGTGCTCTTAAAGATAGATACAAGTCAAGATGCCGGTGGAACCCAACGCCACGGTGTTCTCCCGGGTGAACCTGTCTTAAATTTGGCCAAGAAGCTTTGCCAGCTTACAAGTATTGAGTTTGCAGGCATTTATGCCCATGAAATGGGTGCGGAACCGACGGCAGAGGGTGTAGATAC
>CAZQZA010000132.1:0-2301 GCA_964597725.1 uncultured Dehalococcoidales bacterium
GAGATCTGGCAGCCGCTACAAGTGGCACCAAGGTCAATCGCCATGGCGACCGCATCAGAGGCACAACTGATCTTGTTCTCGTCAACTATTACCTCCCTGCAGTCGTTTAGCAAAGATATGCCACCAGTGGGGCATCGAAGTATCTTGTTTCTCCTAATAACGCCTTGGTAAACGTGTGCGCTAGCAGCCATAGCAACGATACCGTATCGAGTAATTGTCCCTTTCGGACCGGTAGCGCCGAGGATTATATTGTCCTCAATCAGGAGGGCTTGTAAGTGACTTGCGGCTGTCAGCCGGATGGCATCCTGGGCTGCTTGGGCCCATTCGTGCCCGAAGGTGTTGTGGTGAATGTGCCAATCGTACTGACCCCCGAGGAGGTCAATACATCCATTGGTAGCCCCCCCGCCAAGGCAGAAGCCGGCAATCTCAACACCACTTACGCCGCCACCAACAATGGGAGCCTGAAACATGGGATTATCAGTTGTTGGTGTCAGTATGGCTGTATGAATGCCTGGCTTAGATATCCCGATGATATGTACCATGTCGACATTCACCACGATCGGGGCGGTGTCCTGATTATAGGTGTTCCAGCAGTAGATGTAGTCGTTGCGACCAGCGACACACTGGGCTAGGGCATAAGTTATCGTTAAGAAGGGTCTCTCCTTACTTCCCCTGCCTACTGCATCAATTCCAGCGGTGACGCCATCGGCGCCCCCATTAACGTAGAACCTCTCCCCGATACCCATCGGGGCCGCAAGCCCTATGGACTCTAATAGTGCTAGTAATGTAGGTGCAAATCCAGCCATTTTTTTACCTCCTCCCGCCATAAATGGCTGATATGGCGTATTTTATTCGATTGTATATGCTATAACTTTGACATCAACAGTGTTTCCACCGAGTGAGTCTCTACAGCGGGCAGCCAGTCTTGAACCGGCAGGTACGATTAGGGGGAACGGTAGTGGAACCGACGCGAGGTTCATTGTTACCGCACCAAACCATACTTCTGCTGCTGCTAGCCCGTAGCCGATCTGAACTTCGTAATCGGCTGGGGCTGTAGGGTTGCTCATATCTATTTGGGAGATATGAACGGACCTGGCTCCGACGGTAGCGGCTAATTGTGTTCCGGCTCCAGCCCATGCTCCCCAGGCACCTACGGTGCCTGCCACGGTTACAGGGACTGCTCCATCAGGGAATAGAACTAGCCGCCTGGTGGTGGCCATGAAAAGCATCCACAGCTTCCTAAGCCATCTTATCCACATCATCTCTAATACCTCCTTGTATTAGGTACTCAGTACCTTCTTGAGTGGCCTCTAAGGGCTCTAGGGTATGACCCCCTCAAGAAGGCTACTGGCTCTCGGTACTGATTAAGATTTCAGTGCCGGTCTATGGAATTAGTCTGTAGCTAACAATCTCAGGTTCTGCGACATCTTCACCCAGATCCCTAGGGGGCGCAGCTCGTCACTGCCTACTCGATAGTAATTAACAGTAACCAGAGCTGTCTCCTGCGGGAATATGAAGAGCGGTTGCTTTAGCTCAACGATGGAATCGCCGATAAACGGGTTGGCCAGCTCAAAGTCAAGGTTCTGGATGTTGTAAGCCTGGGCGACATAGGCGATCTGGACGGTATCGACGCACAGCTGAGCTGCCGGATTGGCAAAGCCGAGAAGTGCATACCCCTCGGTCATAGCCATCGGTAACGCTACACCATGGGGGCCTGCAGCACCCCAGTCGGCCTCGATAAAGTTGTTTGCAGCGAGGGCTACCATGGCCGCGGTAATATTCCTTATCCAGCTTGCTCGCCGACCGGGAAGAAGACCGACAGCGACGTCTGGATCCTGGTGCTGTTCAGCCCTGAGCATAATGGCATCCAGTTGCCTACCGGAGCCAACCGAGCCCTTGAAGCCAGAGGCAGTCTCAACGTTAACTGCCCGGATCAGGTTTACCATCCCGACTGCGTTCTTGGCGAATAGCTCCTGGACTAGGGGGTTCTGGAGCTTCAGTGCAATGTCCATCTCGTCGGCAAAGGTCTTAATATCGAGGTAGTCTATCTCCGCCATCTTGTGCTCCTTGATTTCCCCATTGGCGGTAACGGTCTTGACCATCTGCTCCTCGATACGCCCGGTCTCCTTGTAAAGGCCAGCGGTCCTTAGAGCTTCTACTACTGATATGTTTGCCATAATTACATTCCCCTCCTTGTTTGTACTTCAGGAATTACCCCCACGGCAGGAGAAGGGATAATCTCTTGTCTTTGAGAAACTGGGGTTACCTCAACCCTGGCGTTATACCTTCCCAGCCCCGCAC
>CAZQZA010000132.1:2311-3048 GCA_964597725.1 uncultured Dehalococcoidales bacterium
CTTGACCATCTCCTCCTGTATGCGCCCGGTTTCCCTGTAAAGGTTGGCAGCTTTTAATGCTTCTACTACTGATCTGTTTGCCATGATTACATTCCCCTCCTTGTTCTTACTTCTGGGATTACTCCAACGGCTGGCGAGGAAACAACTTCCCTTTTGACCCTATTTACCGGGGTCACCGTAACACCGGAGACATAGCGCCTAAGCCCCTCGGTCCCTCCTCCTGGAAATTCGGGAAGCTCTGGTAGTTCTGGGAGCTCAGGAGGTGCCGGCAGGTCAGGAATCTCCATCGGGAAGTCGGGGACTACTGGAATCCTACCGGCGACATCTAACAGCGTAGTGGAAATTGTTGGGGCTCCGGCGGGAAGTTTGGCTTCTATAGCCACTGGATACTTGGTTGCATCAACCAAAAGCTCCTTGATATTCTTAGCCATAACTCCTTCGTACCTCCTCTAAAGTACTCTTTCTATTTGACTCTTGATCGCTTCAAAGGTATCCATGATACCTCTACCGACTCCGTCAATCATGCCAAGCCCCGCCTTGGCTGTTTGTCCTACTGCTTTTACAGCGGCATCGGGTATCACTGACGGGTCATCGGGCAACCCCGCCTTGACGTTATCCATGTTAGACTTGACCTCGGAGGCAAAGTTCTCAGCCACGCCGGCTACATTCTTGGCCACTCGGACTGGACCTTCAGCTGCCTCAACTACTCCATCAGCAATTGAATCGACCAATGTCTT
>CAZQZA010000133.1:0-3038 GCA_964597725.1 uncultured Dehalococcoidales bacterium
CGGCTTACCCATACCCTTGAGGTTGCCCAAATAGCCCGAACTATAGCTCGGGCGCTAAACCTTAATGAAGACCTCACGGAGGCAATTGCCTTAGGTCATGACCTAGGGCATACCCCTTTCGGACATGTGGGTGAGGAGGTTTTAAACGAGCTCTATTACCAAGGCTTTAGACACAATGAGCAAAGCCTTAGAGTTATTGACCGGCTGGAGAATGATGGGCTGGGGCTCAATCTTACCTGGGAGGTGAGAGACGGCATACTAAATCACTCTAAGACAAGAGTGGATATCCTGGGACAAGACTGGGGGGAGGTACATACCCTTGAGGGTGAAGTGGTTAAGATTGCCGATGTCATCGCCTACATCAACCATGATATTGGGGATGCGATAAGGGCGGGTATCATCACCGAGAACGACTTGCCACTCTCATCGGCTGTGGTATTAGGTCACTCTCATTCGCGACGAATCAATACTATGGTTTGTGATATTATTGATTACTCTTGGACAGCCAGTGGTGATGGAACTCTGCCGCGCCCGACTATAGGTATGAGCTCTCGGATTCTGGAGGCAACCAGCACCTTGCGTGATTTTCTTTTTGACCGGGTATATAACCAGCACTCTGCCGAGGAGGAGGCTGAGAGAGCAAGAGAGGTGATTCGCTCACTATACGAATACTTCAATAAGCATGAAGATAAGCTGCCACCGGAGTATTCTGTTTATAGTGATGAGATAGAGCGGAGGGTGGTTGACTATATCGCCGGTATGACCGACCAATATGCACTGAGGTTGGCTGAAGAACTCTCCTTAATCGGGGGTAAGACTAAGTAAAGGTTTTTATGAAGGGTAGTTTGAAGGGGCGAAGCCTCTTCAATAGCTCCTTCTCTCCTTTGAAGGAAGGGGGGATACAGGGGTGAGGCAGTAAATAATTATGGGCGTTATTGACGAGGTAAAACAGAGGATAGATATTGTAGAGGTTATCGGCGAATATGTCCCGTTAACTAAAGCCGGACGAACCTTCAGAGCGCTTTGTCCGTTCCACAGTGAAAAGCACCCCTCCTTCTATGTTTATCCGGAGCGGCAGAGCTGGCACTGTTTTGGTGCCTGTAATACCGGTGGCGATGTTTTCTCCTTTATTATGAAAAAACAAGGTGTTGACTTCGGGGAGGCACTACGGCTTCTGGCGGGAAGAGCCGGAATTTCCGTTCCATCGAGGCTGGAACCAGAAGCGGGGAAGGATGAAAGGGAAAGGTTATATCAAGCTAATGCGGCGGCTGCCCAATATTTCCACAATTTATTGCTCAACTCACCAGATGGGGAAAAGGCACGAGGTTATCTAACCAAGCGAGGCTTATTGCCAAAAACTGTTAGTGATTTCCAGCTTGGCTTCAGTCAGAATAGTTGGGAGGCGCTAAAGCAGTATCTAGTGGAGAAAGGCTATACTGAAAGTGAGCTGGTGGCCGCTGGGCTCCTAATTGAGGGGGAGGCTGGGGGAACGCACGACCGCTTTCGTAATAAGTTGATGTTCCCCATATTTGATATAAGAGGACGAGTTACCGGCTTTGGTGCTCGGGTGCTAGATGATTCACTGCCCAAATACCTCAACTCTCCACAGACACCGGTATTTGACAAAAGTAGTACCCTGTATGGCATAAACCTGGCTGCAGCTGCCATTAGACATGAGAACCGGGCAGTGATTGTCGAGGGCTATATGGATGTTATCACTGCCCACCAGAATAGTTTTGGCAACGTAGTCGCCTCTATGGGAACCTCGATTACTGAGAAGCAGGTCAGTGCCCTCAAGAAGCTGACCAAGAATATGGTGCTAGCCCTGGATGCCGATGCTGCCGGAGAGGAGGCTACTCTACGAGCTGTAGGCTATGAAAATACCCTTAATGCTGAGGTGAGGGCTATCATCCTGCCTCAGGGTAAAGACCCTGATGATGTCATTAAGGAAAGTACTCAATCCTGGAACAGCCTAATGGAACAGGCTATACCTATAATTGATTATACCTTCAATATGGTTACCTCTGGACTTGACCTGACTACCGCCAAGGATAAGTCTTTAACCGCCGACAAGCTTCTGCCCATCATCGTTGAGATAAAGGACGTAGTACGCCAAGCTCACTACTTACAGAAACTAGCTCGCCTGGTCAAAGTCAGTGAGCGTAGCCTAGAGGCTGCTCTGGGCAGAACTAGAGCTAGCCAGGGCAGGGGTAAGGCCAGAAAGCCATCGCCAGAAGCAGTACCTTACCGTCTACAACCCCTCTTGTCTAGCCCCGTTGAGGAAGAATGCCTAGCGTGGCTACTGCAGTACCCTGAGCTTAAAACTCACTGTCAAGGTCTTTCTCCCGAATATTTTGAGAGTAGTGAGAACCGCGAAATCTTTCTTGCCTGGCAAAAGATTAATGACCTAATATCACTTAAGGAGAAGCTGGATGTGGCAGTTCATGAGCATCTTGATTCCCTCTTAAACAAGAGCTTGCCCCCTACTAACCAAACCAAGCGGGAAGATGTTATTGCTGCCTGTATCGACCGACTGCGCGAAGAATATCTCCGAGGCGAGGCGGCAAAAGGAGCGGAGGTCTTAGCCTCGGAGGCGGAATCAGGGGGCACGGCGGCTGAGCTGGCCAAATCTCAGGAGATGGGAGTAGAAGTCAGCACCCAACTGGGAGAAGTCTTTATTCAAAGAAGTCAGAGGAGATGAGGAATGGGGTCAAAAGATAATGAGAACTTTCGAGATGATAGTGATGAGGAACTGTTACCGGATGAAGAGCTAGACGACGAGTCTGAATCAGAGGTGCTGGGTGTTCCACATGTCTCCCATCTCGAACCTGAGGAAGAAGTACCGGTTGAGGACGTAATTGCGCCGGGTCAATTGTGGCGTGAGGCAAAGCCTCTCGAGATTGAGAAACCTGAGTCTCCAGCCGATTTAGACTTAGCAATAGCACTAGAAGGGCTAGGGGAGCAGGAGGTGGTAGATGACCCAGTTCGTATGTACCTTCATGAGATTGGGAAAGTTCACCTGCTCACCGCTGAGGATG
>CAZQZA010000134.1:0-3007 GCA_964597725.1 uncultured Dehalococcoidales bacterium
CTGAGCTCCTGTATAAGGTAAAGCCCAAGGCTAAGACAGCTACCATCGTTGAGGTCTGGACAGAATGGGATTTTGAGCTTTACCTGGATAATGTTCTCCAGGAGAAGAAGCCCAATCCTTACGGATTTATACCATTTATCATCTATCCCAACCTGAGAGAGCCCAAGAAATTCTGGGGTATTTCCGACCTAACCCAGATTATGGAGTCGCAGAGAGAGTTGAATCGAGCAATGAGCCAGCTATCCCGGATACTGGAGTTATCCGGTAACCCCATTGCTGTTCTGGAGAATGTTGAGGAGTCAGAGGATATTGCGGTTAGGCCGGGGGCAGTATGGAACATACCTGAGGATGCCAAAGCATATCTACTTGATTTGCTTCAGGGTGGTGGAGTTAGGCTGCATATAGACTATATCAATTTGCTATATCGAACCCTGCATGATATCTCAGAATCACCCCGGGCTGCCTTTGGTGGTGCCGAGAGGGATTTATCCGGGGTAGCCATGGAGCTTGAGCTTCACCCTTTGCTACAAAAGGTTCGTAGAAAGAGGCTCATCCGGACAGCAGTCTATAATAGGCGGAATGAAATGGTGCTTAAGCTCCTGGAGAAATACCAAGGGGAGAGCTTCGGCACCAACCGCTTGAGGGTGGTGTGGGGACCGGTGTTGCCCCGGGATATAACCCGGCTGGTAGCCAACGAGCAGACACTGGTTCAAACCGGCATCCACTCTAGACGCCGGGCAATGGACGAGCTGGGGGTTAAGGACCCAGAGTATGAGTTTAATCGGTGGCTTGAGGAGAGAGAGACCATCCTCAGGATGAATAAGGAGCTTAATGACAAATCTACTCGGGAGAGAGCGAGAGAGAGGGCTTCAGATTCTCAGGTAGAGGGCGTTGAGGAATCTTCGGCCTGATGCTTATCTATGAGCCAGCGAAGTTAATTAACAGACTTGGTAAGGACGACGAAAAAAGGAGGACGGAAAGTGCCAGATAATAACGAACTAAACCCGGCAGAATCTAACGTCCAGAATCCACCGGAGGGTGAGCTGGGCCAGAGTGAAGCGTCCAGGGAAAGGATTGCTGAGCTTGAGAACTTAATCGCTCAGAAAGACCAAGAGCTGGCTTCAAGAGATACCCGTATCTCGGAACTAGAGCAGGCAGTAGCCGGTTTGGAGAGTGAAATCGCTGCCCTGAAGCAGGCGGTGGCTGAGTCCGATGACAACCTGAATAAACTCAATGAGAGTCTTAATCAGGCGGTGGCCAGCTATAAGGCGCTAGTGATTCAGTCTAATCCCGATGTCCCTGAGGAGCTGGTTACCGGAGATAGTATTGAGGCGATAACTGATTCTCTGGCATCAGCCAAGGAGCTTGTTACCAAGATAAGGAAGGGTATGGAGGCCGAGATTTCATTGGCTAGGGTGCCGATTGGTGCCCCGGAGAGGACAGCACCTGACCTATCAGCTCTATCCCCAAGGGAAAAGATTCAATACGCAATAGGAGGTAAACAATAAAACACGAAATCCTAAACTCTAAATCCTAAACAATAAGGAAATTTTAGGATTTAGAAATTCGAATTTAGGATTTCCTCTGAAGGAGGTTAATTATGGCGTTAACTTTAGCTGAAGCATCTAAATTATCCAATGATGTGTTACTACAGGGGGTGGTGGAGACCATCGTTAAGGACTCACCTATCCTGCAGCGCCTCCCCTTCATTGAAATCGTAGGCAATGGCTTAACTTATAACCAAGAAAAGACCTTGCCTAGCATCGATTTCTACGATGTGGGTGACACCTGGGCTGAGTCTACCCCAACCTTTGAACAGAAAACAGCCAACCTGAAGATTATGGGTGGTGATGCCGATGTTGATAATTTCCTTAAGGCAACCCGGAGTAATGTCCAGGACTTAGAAGCCGCCGTTATTGAGCTCAAGGCCAAGGCACTTCGGGACAAGTTTGAGGATACCTTTATCTACGGGGACTCAGGCGAAAATGCCAAGCAGTTTGATGGCCTAATGGAACTCATTGACACGGCTACTGCCAGTGACCAGGTGATAGCTATGGGGGATACTGGGGCCACTCTGACCCTGAATAAACTGGACGAGCTTATCGATGCCGTAAAGGGTGGCAAGCCTGACATGCTGCTAATGAGCCGCCGCTCAAGGCGCAAGATTAATGCTCTGGTTAGAGCAGCTGGGGGGATGATGGATACCGACCGGGATACCTGGGGTAACTTCATCCAGTTGTGGGATGGTATTCCTATTGGCGTCAATGGCTGGATACTTGATACCCACGTCCTGGTTGATGGTCTGGAGACAGCCACCACTGGCGGTACCTGCTCCACCATCTATGCCATTCAGTTTGGGGAAGGTGCCCTTTCTGGCCTAACCAGTCCTGGTTTCTTACAGGCGGAGCCGATTGGTTCACTGGAGAACAAGGACGCTTCCCGAACCAGGGTTAAGTGGTATGTGGCTCTAGCTTTGTTTAGCTCGATTAAGGCAGCCGCTTTAATCGGGGTTCAGGATTAAAGTAAACCGATGGAGAGGGGCTTGGCCCCTCTCCAAACAAGGAGGTAAATTATGGCAGAAGTTTACACAACACAACCCAAGCTCCACCGGAGTAATGTTACAAGCGTTGACGCTACCGACCCAGCCGATACCTCGGGTGCTGTTGATAGCCGAGGATATAAGGAGTGCCGTTTTGACATCACCATCTCTGGTAATGACTTTGCCAGCCTTGAGACTCAGGTTCTTTTCTGGAACCCGAGGCAAGAAAAATGGTTTGGCGGTAGCACGAGAACCTTTACCGCTACCGGACAACATGCCCTGGTGGTCGACTCAAGAGGGGCTATCATATTCCTTAAGGTAACTGCTTTCTCAGGGACATCATTCTCCCTGTCAGCAGACTATGCCCTAAACTAGGAGGTGAAAACATGCTTAAACTAGCTGGAGAATTACTGGAAGGACAACTGGCTGAACACGTAGCTGACCTTGATGCTCATACCAGAAACCCGT
>CAZQZA010000135.1:0-3004 GCA_964597725.1 uncultured Dehalococcoidales bacterium
GTGCGCGAGTCAATCAGGGATTGGCTTAAAGACGCTGGCTATCAGGTGGCGACGGCGGAGAGCGGCGAGGAAGCCCTGGAAATGATAGAGAGACAGGACTTCAGCGTTATGGTTCTGGATATAAGGTTGCCCGGGCAAACCGGGATAACAGTACTGAAAGAAGTAAAGGCGCAGCGGCCGTGGATAAAGTCTATTATCATAACTGCTTATCCCTCGGCAGAGACAACAGCCGAGGCGAAGAAACTCGGTGCCATTGATTATTTAATCAAGCCTCTTGTCCCCGATGACCTGGAAAGACTTATCCGAGAAACCCTTGATTCAGTAGGCCGGGAACCGACGGTTACTACTGAGGTAGAAGTACGACCAAAGCCCCCCGCTGTAGAAGTAGTTGAGGTTAAGAAATCCTTCATTATTACCAAAGAAAGCCTGAAGTCTATGGTGGAAAGCCTGATTAAAGAGACGGAGGTAGTCGGGGTCAAGTCCAAGCATGGCAAGTATGTTTATGATAGAATAGCTGGTTTTAAAGAACTCTGTCTCGACTACGATGTTACCGTTATGCCACCCACCAAATATCTCCTGCCAGCAAAGGAAATCCTTCTCAAGTTCAAGCTTAGAGATGATTCAAAAGTTGAGCCGGTGGTAGAAACCATCCCTAGAGCTATCATCGGTGTACACCCCTACGATATTAAGGCCATTGAGCTACTGGATGAGGTATTCATGGCTACCAATCCTGACCCCAATTACATTGCCCGGCGGCAGAATACCATCATCATCGGGGTCGACTGCCTAAATCCGTCTCCCAAGTCCTTTGCCCCCAGCATGGGCACCCACCTGACTGAAGCCAGCTTTGACCTGCTGTTGACCGATATCGGCGCTGACTACATGGTAACCGTAGGCTCAGAAAAAGGGTCTGAGCTTCTGGCAAAGTGTCCCCAAGTAAGAGAACCAACTGGCGATGAGATAGCCAAACAGAAAGCGGTGAGAGACGAGGCGTTGACCAAATATAAGCTCTCCCTTGATGTACCCAAGGAAAGACTGCTAAAACTGCTAGAGGACAGCTACGATGACCCATATTGGGAATCAAGGAGCGAAACCTGCCTTAGCTGCGGCTCCTGCGTTATGGTATGTCCTACCTGTTTTTGCTTCGATGTCCAGGACGAAGTATCGCTGAACCTGAAGGATGGGGAACGCTTACGTAGGTGGGATGGTTGCATACTGGTTGACTTTGCCAAGGTAGCCACCGGTGAGAATTTCAGGCATGACAAAGCTGGCCGCTTCCGCCATCGAATATTCCGCAAAGGGAAATACATCCTGGAGAAATACGGCAAGGTTGGCTGTGTAGGTTGTGGTCGGTGCGCCACTGCCTGCCTGGCTGACATCGCTAGTCCACTAGAGGCTTTTAACACCCTGGCGGAGTCAGCCAGGATTAAGGAAGCAGCCATACGTATAGTAAGGGAGGCCAGGGCGGAGACTGAACTATATGCGCCTCGCCTCGCCGAATTGCTTAAAGTCGATGAACTGACTCCAAAGGAGAAGGTCTTTGAGTTTAGGCTTAAGGATGGCAAAGAGCTGGGCCAGCAGCCGGGACAATTTGTCGAGGTCTCAGTCATGGGCATCGGAGAAGCACCCATCTCTGTCTCCTCATCACCAACCAGAAACGGGACTTTCCAGTTGGCGATAAGAAATGTTGGCGATGTGACCAACGCCTTGCATAATCTGGAAAAGGGAGCCACCGTGGGCATTCGTGGTCCGTTCGGCAACGGCTTTCCACTACAGGCTCTTGAAGGCAAGGATGTCCTGCTAATAGCTGGAGGTATCGGCCTCTTTCCCCTGCGCTCGCTAATACAGTATATCCTCGACCGCCGGAGTTCTTTTGGTAAAGCCACTTTGCTCTTCGGGTCCAGGGCGCCAGCGGAGCGCTTGTTCTTAGATGAGCTTGCTGCCTGGAGCCGCAGCCCAGAGATTGAATTTCACGAAACCGTGGATAGGGGAGATGAAAGTTGGCAGGGGAATGTAGGGGTTATTACCACTCTTATCCCAAAGGTTGATATTGACCCCAGAAAAACCATGGCTGTGGTGGTAGGCCCGCCCATAATGTACCGGTTTGTTATCGTTGAGCTTAAGAAAAGAGAGCTTCCCGATGAGAACATAATCATGTCGCTGGAGCGGAGGATGAAGTGCGGCGTGGGCAAGTGCGGGCATTGCCAGATTAACAACGTCTATGTGTGCCAGGAGGGACCGGTATTTACCCTCGCCCAACTGAGAAACCTAAGGGAGGCAGTATAATGAAGCCTAAAGTAGCGTTCTTTGATTTCACCGGTTGTGAGGGATGTCAGTTAGACGCACTGAATCTTGATGGAGAGGAAGTTATAGACCTGCTCGACGCAGTGGATATTGTCAACTTCAGAGAGGTCATGACGGAGAGGGAAGATGACTACGATATAGCCTTTGTTGAAGGGAGCATAACCAGAGAATCGGAGATACCCCGGCTACAAAAAATACGTGACCAGGCTAAGGTTGTTGTCGCTCTAGGCGCCTGTGCCTGTATTGGAGGCATCAACTGTTTAAAGAATCACGTCCCCATGGAGGAAGCTCTGCGGATAGTCTACGGAGAGGATGCTAAATACTACGATACCATTCCTGCCCGCCCGGCAAATGCAGTGGTTACGGTAGACTACTATGTGAGAGGTTGTCCCCCAGTCACTACCGAGCTCGTTAAGGTAATTAAAGCACTGCTGCTGGGCAAGAAACCAGATATACCCAACTACCCGGTCTGCGTTGAGTGCAAGATGGCCGGCAATGTCTGTGTTTTCGAAAGAGGCATGACCTGCCTCGGCCCGGTAACTAGGGCTGGCTGTAATGCTATATGTGTTACCAGCGGGCGGCATTGCTGGGGCTGCCGTGGCTTGGTTGACGATCCCAACATCGACTCAGAGAAAGATATACTTAAGAAGTATGGCTTGACGGAAGAACAGCTCGTTGAGAAGTTTAAGATTTACAATAC
>CAZQZA010000136.1:0-2990 GCA_964597725.1 uncultured Dehalococcoidales bacterium
GCATTAGCATGGTTATGGTCATTGGGCCAACACCACCAGGAACCGGGGTAATAGCTTTAGCCTTCTCTTTAACGGCATCAAAGTCAACGTCTCCGCACAGAATAGCCTTACCTTCAGCAGTTTTTCCTATTCGGTTAACCCCGACATCAATTACCACTACCCCTTCTTTAACCATGTCGGCAGTAATTGCCTTAGGTTTGCCGGCAGCCACGATTAGTATATCAGCCCGCTTGGTATGGAATGACATATCTCTAGTTCGAGTATGACACACAGTAACCGTAGCGTTAGCCCCCTTTTGCTTCTGGATAAGGATATTGGCTATTGGTTTACCAACAATATTGCTTCTCCCCACAATCACTACCTCGGCTCCTTCAATCTCAACCCCAGACCGAATCAGGAGTTGCTGAATTCCGTGGGGGGTGCAGGGTAGATAATCAGGCTCTCCAATCATCAATTTGCCCACATTCACCGGGTGGAAACCATCGACGTCCTTCTTGGGGTCAATAGCACAAAGAACCCTGGTCTCATTAATGTGCTTGGGCAGGGGTAGTTGGACTAAAATCCCGTGAATCTTAGCGTCCTTATTTAACTTGTCAATTAGGCTGAGCAATTCCGCCTCACCGGTCTCAGCCGGCAGGTCATACCTATCTGAATAGACCCCTAATGCCTCGCATGTCTTTACCTTCGACCCAACATAAACCTGAGACGCCGGGTCCTCACCTACCAAGACAGTAACCAGTCCTGGTACAAGATTGTGTTTCTCTTTAAGCTCAGCGATTTCCTGTTTCAGCTCCTCGCGAATCTGTTTGGCAATTTCGGTG
Organism: uncultured Dehalococcoidales bacterium; assembly: GCA_964597725.1. Taxonomy (GTDB): domain Bacteria; phylum Chloroflexota; class Dehalococcoidia; order Dehalococcoidales; family JAUVZE01; genus CAZNEL01. The sequence goes on from CAZQZA010000136.1 coordinate 822, forward strand.
CCACTAATAATCTGTGCCGTCATTTCTAACCCCTTTTCATATGAATTTCCTCGACTTTAATAAGCTTTGCCATCAACTCATTAACTGCTATCACTGCCTTAGAGGTATCAGGCAGGTCAAAAAGTGGCTTCAGCTTGAGGTCATATTCACGCACTTCCTCATCCCAAGGAATAATAGCCGCAAGGTCAATGCCCAGCCTGGTTAGCTCCTCAGTAACGAGTGGGTCTAGGGTAGTGGGGACAAAATTGATTACTACCGACTGCCTCTTCACTGCCAGTTTAAGCTCAGAGACCAGGTCCCTTATATGGGCAATAGTCCGCACACCCTTTACCGAATGGTCAGAGATTAGCAAAAGCTCGTCAATATTCTGAGTAGTCCTCCGCGAAAGATGCTCCATACCAGCCTCGTTATCCATGACCACATAGGCATAATTACCTGCCAAGGTATCTATGATTTTCCTCAGAACTAAGTTTGGATAGCAGTAGCACTCTGGACCCTCGCCCCTGCCCATCGTCAACAGGTCTAACCCCTTACTTTCAACTATAGCCTCGTTTAGCTTATACTCCAGATAAGCTTCCTTGGTCATACCGGGAGGGATGTTTATTTTTTCTCCTTGAAACTCATTCAGTATACGGCCAACTGTCTGTTTCACCTCAAGCCCTAAACTCTCACCCAGGTTGGAATTAGGGTCAGCATCAACCGCCAGAATCGGTCCGGAACCATTCTTTTTCAGGTAGCGAATGATAAGGCTAGCGATAGATGTCTTGCCACTACCACCCTTTCCGGCTACAGCAATGTTAAAACTCAAACGCTTACCCTCGGTTGTGATTGATTATTAAAACAGTCCACTGACCTTTCCCGTATTTACATCTACATCAACCTTTCTAAAGGCTGGGTCGGATGAAGTTCCAGGCATCAGGCTGATAGCACCAGCGCAGGGACAAAGGAACTTCGCCCCAGAATAAATCAACACGTCACGAATGGGCAAAGCCCATCCCTTGGGGACACCCTTAATGGTTGGGTTATGAGTGAGAGAGAGATGTGTCTTCACCATCATCGTGGTATACTCATCATATTTGGCATCGGACTCAAATGCCTTAGCCTTAGCCTCAGCTTCGGGAGTCCAGGACACACCATCAGCTCCATAAACTACTTTAGCGATATTTCCCACCCGTTCCCGTAATTTCATTTCCATGGGATATAGGAACTTGAAATCGTTTGTATCTTCACTGGCTTCCTTGACTGTGTCAGCTAGTTCCAGAGCACCATCACCGCCATCGGCCCAGTGGGTAGATACTGCACAGCGCGCTCCGGCTGCCTCAGCTGCCTTGCGTACCATGGCGACCTCAGCATCAGTGTCAGTGTGGAAGCGATTGATACACACCACCGGGTTGATGCCGGATGCTCTGATGACGTTGATGTGATGTACCATATTGGAGAGACCCTTCTCCAGGAGTCCCAAATCTTCTTTAGTGTAAGCGTCAGGTAAAGGAATACCAGCTACCACTTTAGGTCCGCCGCCATGCATCTTCAAAGCCCGGATAGTGGTGGTGAGTACCGATACATGCGGCTTGAGACCGCTGTAGCGGCACTTGACATTCCAGAATTTTTCAAAACCAATGTCAGCAGCAAAGCCACTCTCAGTTACATGATAGTCAAACATCTTCAGGCCGATGCGGTCGGCGATGATAGAGGACTGACCAACAGCAATATTGGCAAAGGGACCAGCATGCACCATACAGGGTTGGTACTCTACCGTGGAACACAAGGTGGGATTAATGGTGTTGCGCATCCAGGCAGTCATGGCACCACCCACCTCAAGGTCACCAGTGGTAATGGGGTTGCCTCTCTTATCAAAGGCCACAGTAATGTTATCCATTCTTTCTCGCATATCGGCTAAATCTCTGACAATGGATAACATCGCCATTAGCTCAGAGCTCACCGCAATACCAAACTTAGACTGCATCATGTAACCATCCATACGGCCGCCAATGCCAATGACAATATTACGGAGGCTCTGGGCGCAAAAGTCCATAATCCAGCCCATCTCTACCCGGGTGGGGTCGATGTCCAGGCGGCGCATCTTGGTGAGCCTCTCTAGTTGTTCGTCATTGTAGTTGCGCTCGTGCTGCATCCTGGCGGTAAGAGCAACCATGGCCAGATTATGGG
>CAZQZA010000137.1:0-2953 GCA_964597725.1 uncultured Dehalococcoidales bacterium
GTCAGAAGCTGGCTAAGCTTACACCTGGAAACCTGAATCACTTTCACTATACGTCCGGTGGCTCAGAGGCAGTAGATTCGGTGATAAAGATGGCTCGCATGTACTGGAGTAGAAAGGGGTTAGCCGGCAAGTATAAGATTATCAGCCTTTACTCCTCGTACCATGGTTCAGCCGGTGTCTCTACTAACGTCACTGGCCTGGGTCGCGGTCTGATGCAGAATCCCTTTGGCCCGGTGTCACCTGGTTTTATCCACGTGCCTCCACCCTATAGCTACCGCTGCATGTTTGGTGATGTTCCTGATTGCGGCCAGACCAGTACTTACTATCTGGAAGAGACCATCAAAGCCGAGGGGCCGGAGAGCATCGCTGCTTTCATCGCTGAACCTATATTAGGTGCCGCGGGTATGATTGAGCCTCCCACCCAGTGGTGGCCACAGGTAGCGGAGATATGTAAGAAGTACGGCATACTACTCATTGTTGATGAGGTCATGTCTGGTTTCGCCAGAACAGGGAAGATGTTTGCTTCGGAACACTGGAACATTAAGGGAGATTTGATGACCATGGCCAAGGGAATCGTTAACTCCGTCTTGCCTTTCGGCGCTGTAGCCTTGAGCGACGAGGTTTATGACGTGCTGAAGGATGCATTCCTTATGCACGGCTTTACCTTTGCTGGGCATCCCATCCCGGCTGCGGCTTCGTCTGCTGCCCTGGATATCTATGTTAGAGATAAGGTAGTCGAAAATGCGGCCAAAGTAGGCAACCATATCAAGCAGCGTCTCGAGGCTGAATTCCTGCCACTATCTTCTGTGGGTTGTATTGATGGCCGCGGTGTGTTTCAGGCTATCGAACTAGTGAAAGACAAAGAAAGCAAAGAGCCAATCGAACCAGCGGTAAAAGAGGAGTTATGGCAGAAACTGTTCGATGCCGGCATCTTTGCGCGCGTCGCCGGGTGGTTAGGCAACAGGGTGTTCATTTCCCCGCCATGTACGATAACTATTGAGGAAGCAGACAAGACACTTGACATCCTTAAACCATTGATAGCGGCACTGAAACCGAAATAGTGGTTAAGTCATCTGGCAGTAAAGGGGGGGTAAAAGGGAATCGATGTGGTTACAGAGCAGGGTGCCACATGAATTAGCGTTACAAGCCAGCTAAACAGGCACAAAAAGAGTAATTTCGATAAGCTCAAATAAGTCGATAGCCCGAGGGTCTAGAAAAGAACCCTTGGGCTATCTATTACTAAAAACAAGAACGTAATTATGTAGCAGGTGTTTCTCTTCATGTAGCAAGCAGACTTTCCTGCTGTCTCCCTTACGTATGATTTGCTTTACTGCCTTAACCAAGCCTCTCTCAGGTACGGAAAACCTGTATTTACTGGGTATTTTAGCCTCTTTTACCATGAGTTGAGTTTTGTCTTTGCTAACGTGATTGTCAATATCCCTAAAATAGAGACGAACCCCTGGGCGTGCAGAATGTAGTTACGACACTTGAGAGGGAGGTGGTAGTAGCAAGGGATTGACTGAGATAACTACACTACTTGGAATCAAGGTCCTGATAGAGTCACGGGAAGTTCCTAAAAGGATGAATGCGGTCAGCGGTTATTTCTTTTTCCATAGCCAGATGGAATAAAAAAAGAGAGGCCCTGACATAAGAATTAGAAATCTACCCAGCTCTTCCCAATGCCCAAGCCATGTTGCATTAGCATTAAGCCATGTTATCAAATCTCCAAATGGGCCGACTTTAAGAAAGGAGCCGCTAATAGCTAGGGCAAGAACGATTAAGCCGCCTATGAAAGCCAGTATACTGCCAGTAATTTTGAGCATACGCGACTTCGTGTCTACCAAGACAATTCTCCCTAAATCTGAGTCCGACTCCTGTGTTTTCGTCTTCTCAAGACCATAGGCTTGGCGGATGTATTCTTTAAGGTCAACTCCGCTCATCTTATCGTATCTAGCATGCAAGATTAGATGATATAGCCGTTCGACCTGTGGGCGGGTACCCTCGCTCTGAAACGATGGATGGTACAAACTTATCCGTTTGACCTCGCCTAGGCTATCAGCAAATTGCAAGCTTACATAGGGAACTAAAAGAAAAGACTTCATTTCGCAGCCCCTTATGGAAGCAAATGGTATCTCCGGCAAACCCTTGATCGATATATTGCTGGAGGAAAGGCGGAGCCGTTTTGTACCAGGGCCCCACGAGCCAAGCGTCCAAGAGTGGAGCGCCACTTTCTGCTCGTAAATTACCTCGTCGCCATTTTTCATGTCACCCTCCTCCTACTGTAAAGAATTCATAAATTAGATAGGGCACCAGCCACCACCACAATCCTAAGCAGTTAACCAGTGCCCTTCTTTCCACACATCTCATTTAAACTACATTATTCAGTTTTCAAGCTATTTACACGTTGGAGCCTTATTATAGACCTTTTTTTTTGGGGGGGGGGTTGAATACCCCTAAAATAGAGACGAACCCATGTCCGTGTGGCTACTATGGCGAGTGAGACAATGCCTGAACCTGCTCGGTAGCAAGGTGCCCAGTAGGTATAATTCTACCGACATTCTGCCGACAAACTGTTTAGCACTACCCGGTATTGGATGGCACAGCCAGATACAAACTGTGGCTTTTGCTTAAACCAGATAGCACGAAATCGTATCTGGGGGCACTAAGTGGTATGCCTAACCCGTAAATGGGGTTCAGGTGGTCGCCGGTTCTAATCCGGCCACCCCGACCATAGGCTCAAGATTAGATGGTCAGACCACCTAATACTTCAGAAGTAGCAAGGGTGGCTGAAAGTCGGGTAAAACCTTCATTCTTGACAGCTGGTAAAGTAGTTTAAAATTAGTGATGGGGGAGCTGAATAACTCCCCCTTATTAGTTTTTATAAATGAGACTATTTTACGTTAAGGTGTTGTATAATAGTTTCAAGCTGCGAGGCAAAAATGACGTTACTAAT
>CAZQZA010000138.1:0-2870 GCA_964597725.1 uncultured Dehalococcoidales bacterium
CGTCAGGGGATAGCCCACTATATATCATTCCTGCTTCCTGCAAGCGGGAGCGAAACTCATTATTAAACTCGAAACGGTGTCGGTGGCGCTCATAGACCAAGCTCTGTCCGTAGGCTTTAGCCGCCTGGCTGCCATCGACCAGTTGACAGGGGTAGTTACCCAAGCGCATGGTACCACCCTTATCCTGTATTTCCACCTGTTCGGGGAGGAGGTCAATGACTGGATAGGGGGTAGCGGCATCGAACTCGGCAGAGTTTACCTTTTCGGAGCCTAGGGCATAGCGGGCAAAGTCAATTACCATAACATGCATCCCCAGGCATAAGCCTAAGTAGGGGATTTCATTGTTTCGGGCATAGCTGGCCACTTTTATCATACCTTCTACTCCTCTGATACCAAAGCCACCGGGAACGATGATACCCTGGGCGGAGCGAAGTAGTGCCTCGCTGCCATCCCGCTCCAAATCCTCAGATTGAATCCAGAGGAGATCAATATCTTTATTATGATATAGAGCCGCGTGATGTAGTGCTTCGCGAACTGAATAGTAGGCATCCTTTAATTCCACATATTTGCCGACTAAGGCAATAGTAACCGGCTCGTGACATTCCTTAAGACACCTGACTAGTTCCCGCCACTGGCTCAGGTCTGGCTGGTCTGCCTTAAGGTTAAGCCTGTCCACAATCAATTGCCCCAATCCTGTCTCTTCCAAGACTAGTGGGACCTCATAGATAGGTGATACTGTAGGCAGGGGGATGACTGCCTCCCGGTTAACATCACAAAATAGGGATATTTTATCCCTTATCCCTTCTGAGATAGGGTGGTCACTACGGCATATAATAATATCCGGCTGGATACCCATACGCCTAAGCTCATTAACACTGTGCTGGGTGGGCTTGGTCTTTAGCTCCTGAGTAGAGCTAAGATAGGGGAGAAGCGTAACATGGATATAAAGCACATTCTCCCGCCCGACATCATTTCTCATTTGTCTGATAGCTTCCAGAAAGGGTTGCCCTTCAATATCACCGACGGTGCCACCTACCTCTATAATGACTACCTCAGCCTGGGAGCTTTGGGCTAATCGCTTAAATCGCTCTTTTATTTCGCTGGTAACATGGGGCACTACCTGGATGGTGCCACCCAGGAAATCACCGCGCCTCTCCTTAGCGATAACTGCGCTGTAAATTTGTCCTGAGGTAACATTGGACTCAGCAGTGAGGTTAACGTCAATGAAACGCTCATAATTGCCTAAATCAAGGTCAGTCTCAGCACCATCTTGAGTAACAAATACCTCACCGTGTTGGTAGGGTGACATTGTTCCCGGGTCAACATTGAGGTAGGGGTCTAGCTTCTGAACAGAGACACTGACTTGGCGACTCTTCAGAATGGTACCGATAGAGCCGACAGTGATGCCCTTGCCAACGGAACTAACTACGCCACCAGTAACAAAGATATACTTTGACATACAGGAAAACTAAATCCTAAGGACTTAATCCCAAAAAGTAAACTTGCATTGGATTGTTTGGGAAAGGATGGGAAGTAGGGTTTTCTTTATTATAATCAGCCAAATATCAATTGTCAAGTGTCACTTATCTATCTGAACTAGCTCAGGAGGGTCCTTGAGCCATCCTGAAAGACTTTTGGGTCGTATAGTTCAAACCTTCTTTTCCCCTTCCCTTACGAAAAGGAGCAGTAATATACAAAGTGCTGCTATAAACGCCGAAGATAACCAGGCCAATTCATAGGAACCAGACATATCTACAATATGGCCAAAGACGACGGGACCAAGAATAATTCCCCCCATGGCAACCGTACCACCCAGCCCGGCAGCTTTCCCAGCCCCATATCGGCCGCCAAACTCTGACATCAGGGTGAGAAAGATGCCACCAAAGCCAATACCACCCATCCCCAAGAGAAAAAGGATGGGATAGAGCGCCCACGAAAGATAGGAGCCGAAGAGGCCCAGTAGGAGACACATGGCAGAGGCAGTGCCGGCCATCAATAAGAAAATTGGTTTCCTCCTGCCACCAAATACCCGGTCACTAAGGAGGCCACTTCCTGGTCTGGCGATGGCGCCAGCAGCCTCAGTCATGGCTAGCAATCCCCCAGCGGCGACAACGGGGAAGAGTAATGCTTCCGTAAGATAAAGAACGAGATGGGCTATTATCGTGAACTCTACCCAGGCTAAACACAGGCCGCAGATGGCAACCAACCAGATGTGGCGGTTCTTTAGAAGCTCAAGCAGCGGTACCGCCACAGCAGAGGCCGCTGAGTCTACAGGTGACGAAGATGGTTTGGCGGGCTCTTTATACAAGATAAGCGCTATAACCGCTATGGCTATGGCTACAATGCCCAAGAATAGGAAGCCATAACGCCAACCCAGAGCCAGAGCCACGGCAGGCAAGGTAACAGCCGTAGTGATGCCCCCTATGTTGACGGCTGTCTGTTTGAGACCCATGACGGTTGCTCTTTCCTTCGCCGGGAACCACACTACTACGCCTTGAGTGGTTGAAGGCATGAGAAAACCGCAGCCCATTCCGGTGGCAAACATGAGCACCAGCAACCATATATACGATGGAGCAAAGAACAAGGCTATCATAGCAGCACCAGCAATCAGTTCCCCGATTACCATTGGCCATCGGGCTCCGATTCTATCAACTACCCAGCCCATAGGGAGCAGGGTTATCATGTAACCGAAGGAAGCCGCCGACATAATCAACCCTACCTGGGCACTGGTTATGCCCAGGTCTTCCTTAAAAAAGGGAGCCAGTGGTCCTACACTGAGCCTGTTCAGGAAAACTACGATGTAGGTGATCCATAGCACGCCGAGTATTACCCAGCGATACCTATAAGTTGTCTCTGTAGTTTGACCCATA
>CAZQZA010000139.1:0-2853 GCA_964597725.1 uncultured Dehalococcoidales bacterium
AACTGAGCCTGAGTCAAAGAAGTGGTCAACATAGCTATGAATGCTGTAGGCAAGCCCTAGCCGGTCACGGATTTCAGTAAACAGGCGGCTGCTCATACCCTCACCGAGGATGATGTTAAGCAGGTCGAGGGTGAAGCGCTTAGGATGAAGGAGTGATAGACCGGGTAATGCCAGACACAAATGCGCCTGCTCGGTGTCTCGGTTTTCAAGACGTAACTGCTGAACCGTCTGCTCCTTATAGGCAGTATATCCTGAGTGAGTCCGTTGGTTAGCCCAGTCACCCAGAGCCTGGCTAATGGCAGTTATAGCCTCCTGGTGCTGAATATTACCAGCGATGGCAACCACGGTATTATTGGGTAAATACTGATCGGCTAGATAGTCGAGCATCATGTCTCTGGTAATACCAGCCACTGATTCCTTGCTGCCAGCTATATCACACCCCAGGGGATGATTTAGCCATAAAAGCTCATCAATGAGTATGTGAACCTGCTGTGATGGGGAATCCTTACTCATGTTAATCTCTTCAATGATAACCTGACGTTCCCGTTCTATATCTTGGGGGTCAAACTTGGAATGCAGTAGCATATCCGCCAGCACATCCAGGGCAATAGGTAAATGGGATTGAGCCACCTTACACCAGTAAACGGTTAATTCCTTGTCGGTACCACCGTTAAGAATGCCCCCCACCCCTTCTATGGCTTCCGAAATTTCCTTGGCAGTAGGCCGTTTTGGTGTGCCTTTGAAGAGTAAGTGCTCAATAAAGTGTGAGACGCCAGCCTGAGCCTCAGTTTCATACCGGGAGCCGACGCCGATAAAGAAGCTAAGGGATACCGCTTGGGTATGGGGCATGGTGGCGGTGATAATACGCAACCCATTATCCAGAGTAGTCTTCTGGTACAATATTCTGCCTCTTTAGTCAGTGTTAAATGATATTCTAGCCGTGTTACCTACCGGGTGTCAATTTAAGATAGCTCTTACCCCTTCTATTTTGAAGTAGGAAAGCACAAAACTCAGTCAGGTTTCTTTTCCAGCTAATCCCTTGACAGAATCTTGGCCTAACTGGGAGTCTAAGAGGAGCACTAGAAGGATAAGCGACCAACTAAAGGTTGTTTAATATTACAAGGGACAAGGTAGCGAGAAAACTTACGGCTGCTTCTTGCCACGGAGCCGAAGCGAGCCGACAATGTCCCTCGAAACGCAGACAAATCGTGGGAACCTCTATCCCGATAATTTTGTTTAGCGTTTCGACAGGCAAGGTCGAACCGCACTAGCTTGCGAGAAACGCAGAAAGTGTCTAAAATGAACTTGTAGTAATGGAAATGGAAGTTACCACGAATGAAAGCCGCTAAATTTGAGGAGCTACAGCCCATGCTACCAGGCGATAGAGTCATCTGCCTAAGACGCCGGCGTCGAGTGTGACCGTTAGTGCTAGGTTAGTCAGAGGTGTTCAGGGTCGTCAGGGATATAGTCCTCGAAACCCCCTTTGTCACCATGGCTCCTATCCTTACTGTCCTCCTGCTGGCATTCTCCGCCGGTATTTACTTTGCCGAGGCTGGTGCCGCTGGCTCAAACATAAACAGCTATGGTGAGGCCGTCTGGGATGGGGTAATACTCATGACAACGGCGGGAACGGTGACTGAGCCTGTAACTGGTGCCGGGCATGTAATCAGCGCCATCTGGACAATCCTAGGGTGCTTAAAGGGGGTGAGATAGATAAAGTCTCTAGTGGAAAAGGTTATCTTCTCTTGGAGTGGTGGTAAGGATAGTGCTATTAGCCTCTACGAAATTCAGAAAAGCCAAAAGTATGAAATACTAGCTTTACTAACCGTCATAACCGGTGATTATGATAGGGTTAGTATGCACGGCGTGCCGAGGGTTTTAGTCGAGCGACAGGCACACTCTTTGGGTCTACCTATTGAGGAAGTCTTTATTTCCAAGGATTCTTCCAATGAAGAATACGACTCTAAGATGAAGGAAGTTCTCATCAGGTTTAAACAAGTTGGTGTTTTCTCAGTAGTTTTTGGTGACGTCTTTTTGGAAGAGGTTAGGAGATACCGAGAGGATAATCTATCACAGATAGGGATGAAGGGAATCTTTCCCATATGGGGGAGAGATACTACTGAACTTACCAGGTCATTTATAGAGCTGGGCTTCCAGGCTATCATTACCTGTGTTGATTCAAAGGCCCTAGGTGAGAGATTTCTAGGCAGGACGCTGGATAAACATTTTTTGGCTGAGCTTCCGCCTAACGCTGACCCTGGAGGTGAGAATGGCGAGTTCCATTCCTTCGTCTTTGATGGCCCAATATTCAAGGAGAGGATAGGCTATACCCTAGGTGAACGAGTGTTGAGGGGTTCATTCTACTTTTGTGATTTATTACCGAAGGGGGTGAGGTAGACACACAGTCTCTAAAATGCCGGTTGCCGACCTTATTCTTAAAAATGCTAACGTGATAACCATGGACTCTAGGCAGTCCAAAGCTGAGCTGGTGGCTATCAAGGATGGTAAGGTTTTGCTGGTTACTGGCAATAAGGAACTGGAGTCGGTTAGGGGAGCCGGAACTAAAGTAATCGATTGCCAGGGTAGGACGGTAGTTCCTGGTTTCAATGACGCTCATTGCCATGCTATCTCTTTTATAAGAAAGCTATTAAGCCTTGACCTGAGCCCATCATCAGTTGACTCTATCGATGATATAAAGACAACTATCCACAATCGAGCTAAGAATATCCCACCGGGCGAATGGCTTACCGGCACCGATTATAATGACTTCTATCTTACTGAAAAGCGCCATCCGACTCGCTGGGATATAGATGAGGTGGCACCCCATCACCCGGTAGTCTTGGCTCACCGCTC
>CAZQZA010000140.1:0-2744 GCA_964597725.1 uncultured Dehalococcoidales bacterium
AGTTTTGCCAGCTTTTAATGCGGCTAATGTGGGACTCAGTCCTGACTTTCCCGAGATAGCGATAATAACAATATCTACCTGTGGATGACTGACAATCTCTTCCAATGATAACAGTTCGTAGTCGCCATTAGCTGGTTGAGTCTGCGTCTTTTTGCCTTGGTAATAGACAAAGCTTGGTTTAAACTCATTGATTTGCTTCGACAATAGAGCAATGTTTTTACCGGCGGCTAACCCAACTATGCGAAATCGGTGGGGTAGGGCACGGACTACCTCGAGTGTTTGCTGACCTATAGAGCCGGTTGAACCCAGAACAGCTAACCGCTTTATCATATTGCTCATATCACATATTATAATACATTGAATTGAAACCATTGGCAAAGGTGTTCGTGCTATTTGAGGACTTACCTAGTAAAATGGTTGACATAAAATATCATGTTCAGATAATCTAATTAAGTAGTTAGCTTATTTCTTTTTGTCACAAGTTCTATTGATAACAGAATAAGGAGTAGACAATTTGATGATGAGGCCACGCCCGCTTTCGGTATGCTGTTGGCAGAGGGCTATAGCTTTAGCTTCGCCACCAGCGAAGAGGAATAGGAGTAGTCAGACCCTTGGTTCGTATGCAATGCAGCCAGGGCGCTAATTTTTACTAGCTAAGTCTCTTCTTTGCCCCAGTTTTGCATCATTTCCTTTAGGCGTTGGGCGAGCTTAGGGTTAGACCGTAACCGGTCAATGAAGATAGGGCAACCTTCCAGCAGTGAGTTTTGAGCAGCAGTCGCCATGCTTGACAGTAGGTTCTGCATGCCAAGGTCAGCCTGTTGTGAAATGTTCATTCCCGGTGCTGATGACTCTAGCTGTCTGCGGATATCCTCAGTAGTGAACCGCATCGGCATTACACAGGATTTATACCACGGACACTCCTTGCATTGGGCTATACCATAAGCCTCATTTAAAATATCACCCAAGTTCAACCTCCTCTCATCCCATTGATTTATCATTCTGACTATGGAATAATTTTATTTAGGCTCTTTTTTATTTCTATCATGTTTGAGAAGGCCCCCACTTTTATTTCTCGAATTACGCCGTCCTTGTCAATCAAGAAAGTGGTCGGAATGGCTCGGATATTATACTCTAGAGCTACATCCTGGTTGGTGTCAAGTAGCACCGGAAAAGAAAAATTGCCACTCTGTATAAAATCATTTACGGTAGAAGGAATTTCACCGATGTCAATAGCCAGTATCACCAACCCGGTGTCTGACTGTTCTTCGAATATTCCTTGTATGAAAGGCATTTCAAAGCGGCAGGGGGGACACCGAACTGCCCAAAAGTTGAGTAATATGGGACTACCCCGGAAATCACTGAGGGAGATAGACTGTCCCTCCAGATTAGGGAGCTGAAAATCAGGTGCCTGCTTACCCACTTGGGGAGCTGGAGAAGAGCAGCCAACCATTAACAACGTTGAGATTATGAGGACTACTACTACGGTTAGTATTCGGTTCATAATTATCTCCTAGGTAAATTTTACGACGTGATAGTGTAAATCCAGCTCAGGTTATTGGTCAAAATAAGCACACCTATAGCTATAAGTAATAAGCCACTAATAATGTAGATTAAGTTAGAATAACGATAGATACGCCTTAATACTGGAGAGATAGAATCGAAGGCGACTCCTATTACCAGAAAGGGTAGTCCCAGACCCAGGGAATAGATAGCCAGCAGGTAAGCCCCGTACCAGGCTGTTTCCGAACCCAGGGCGAGGGTGAGGATACCCCCCAGTATGGGGCTAACGCAGGGTGTCCATACCAAGGAGAAGGTGGCACCGATGAGGAGAGAGCGTAGGTAACCAGTGGTATTGCCCAGTGATGGGGTTAGACGCTTTTCGTAGTTTAGCCAAGGTAGCTTCAGAGCCGCCAGCATGAATAACCCAAAGATTATTAGCAGGCTACCGGCTATCTTATTGAGTAGGGCTGAACTGGGGTTAATGGCAAAGCCGGTTAGTCCGGCAATTGCTCCCAGGGTAATAAAGATTATGGAAAACCCGACGACAAAGCTAAGAGAGTGAAGAAAGATGGGGACGCGGCGCCTACCAGCCTTAGATTCAAGTATTTCCGGCCCGACTAGGCTAGCGAGATATACCGGTACTAAAGGCACCACGCAGGGTGACAGGAAAGATAGCAACCCGGCACTAAAAGCAGCTATGATTGGAATGCTTGGCATTACCTATCCTTATTGCTCAATCAATAGTAGCTAACTCAGCCCAGAATAGCAAGTTCATCAGCCCAACGCCTCTATTAGCGTAGAGTTAAAAAATATTCTATAATATGTGAGCATTAGGTAGTATGTGCCTGAAGTGCTTATCAAAAGGAAAACATGAAACCTTTAAGCTACACCAAAATTTCTCTATATCAATCCTGCCCCTTATGCTATAAGCTGCAGTATATTGATGGCTTAGAGCTAAAGGACAAGTGGTATTTTAGCTTTGGCAGGACAATGCACATGTGTGCTGAGTATTTTTTCAAGGTTAGAGTACCGCCGCCACCATCACTGAATGAGTTATTACATTTTTATGAGCAGAACTGGCTGGCTGAGGGCTATGAGTCACCTGAGGAGGAAGCAAGATACAGAGTCTACGGCCGAGAGATACTGACCAAGTTCTGGGAGATTCACCAGGCTGATTTCAGGATGCCAGTTGCGGTTGAGCGATTGTTTTATATTGACATTGAGGGAGTGAAGTTGACCGGCTA
>CAZQZA010000141.1:0-2714 GCA_964597725.1 uncultured Dehalococcoidales bacterium
TAAGCCCTGACGAAATGATAGTAACAAATGGCTACCCACGGTATTGCCGTGATAACCAGCCCGTTCCAGAAAAGTAAAGACGGGGAAGAGGTAGAGGGGTTTAGGACGAGCATAAAAGAAGTAAAACTCCATACACCAGAAGCAAAAAGAAATAGGGCAAATACTTTCTCTACCCGTCTTCTGGCTTGCTGTAAGACTAGTACAAATAAGGCGGTAAAAGCTAGACAACTGATAAGCGGTATTAAGGCCCATAAATTCATTTTGGAATTACTCTCTGATATTTAAGGTGACTAATAATAACAATCATTATGTATTATTACCCCAATTATGGCTTATGGTTTTTACCTTGTCAATAGGAAGATGGAGGGGACGAATTCGTTTCACATAAAATAAAGCAGGTAGCAAAATTGCTACCTGCTTCTATTGTTTGGCTGCCTCTGTAAACGGAGATTACGAAGTCTAGCTAGGCTTCTACTTTCTCTCTTTGTTCTTCCTCTACTGTTACCCGACGGGCGGTATCAACCAGGAAACCTAAGGTAGCATCAGATGGGTTGAGGTGGGGTGGCTTCAGATGAGCTAACTCAGCACCAGCCGCCTGCTGCCTCAGCTTATATAGCTGGAAGGCATTTTCGGGAAGTAGAGTAACCTCCAGCGGTCTTAAGCCAGTAAATGATTCCAGCTCAGCATAAGGGTTATCCAGTTTTTTGAGCTCCTCATGGACAGCATTAGCTAGATGTTCGGGGGTAACATATCCATTTTCCTTGAGTTCAACATACAGGTGTAGTACTGGTTTATCCTTAACCTCTTTTCGTGCCACCCAGTCCTTATAAGCTAGCCCCGTGTTCTCTATAGCCTGCCAGATAACTTTTTCTGATAGCCGGGTAAAACCAGCGATGTCAATCTGGTCATCTATACGGGAGAGGAAGACCATCTGGGGGATGTCTATAGTGAGCTGTTCATTGCGTAGCGAGGTTATTTTAACCAGATGCCCCAGCTTGTATCTGACGAAGGGACCGCCGTGGAAGCTGGTAATGACCAGCTCATAGTTACCCGGTTTAACCTCATCTAGCAAAAGGGTTGAGGGCTGGTATGCCGGGTCCTGCCAGGATTTAATACTCTCCTCCTCCGGGATAAATTCAAACAAGTTGAGATGGGGAATGAAGGTCATACCTTGATAATCCCAGGTCTGCATGGCTATCATGACAGCTTCGGTGCAGCCGTGGAAGTCCAGTGGATATCTACCCCACATTTCCTTAATTTTTTCCCTATATACCGAGCCGTCTATACCAAAGGTAATTAAGCCTTTAAGTGACCATATATCTCTAGGCAGCAAGGGACGGCGGGCCAGCTTACTTTTTATTACCCCTTTTGCCAGCCGGAAGAGAGCTTTGGGTCTTTTAGGTAAAGCTCTAAGGTTTGTCTTTTTGCCCCTCTGGCTGAAGCGGTCACCGATGGCTACGGCAACACTGGATAGGGTAAGACACAGGTCCAACCCCTCAGATAGAGCCAGCTCAAATCCCTGTCGCATCCTCTCCTCAAAAGACATTTTTTCCGCTTCATCTATCGGTGGCAAGAAATCAAATAGTTCGTAGGGGAAGGCGCGAGCCATTGCGCCGGTAGCATAGGGCGGAGGAGCCATCCCGTAGAGAACCTTATCACGCTCCTTGAAAGCAATCTCCTTTCTGCGCTTACAAGTGGAGAAAAGTACCAGGGCAAATATTAGTGGTTCTATCTCATCAAGTTGCCTAGCGGTAACCGGTGCCCACCGGTAAGAATATTCGCCAGATTTGCCCGAGGTATACTGCCATAGAATTGGCTTCTTCGGCAGTACATCCATCCTACGCTTCAGAAGGTACGGGGCATAATCAGCGTAGGTGGTAAGTGGCACTTGCTCACGGAACTCTTCCACAGTATGCGGATTAACTCCATTCAAGATTACTCTTCCCAAGTGACACTTTTGTAGCAGCTCTAGCTGCTCCAGCAGTAACCGCTTCTGAATCCTCATAAAGTCCCCAAGACTTAAGTCAATAAACCCACAGCACCTCTGCCATAATTCCTCATCTTTACCTTGCCTAAGTAGTTCCGCTAGTGTGCTCATTTCGTCTAACCTCCTTGATTTTGATTATTTGGCTCTGGTTGGGCGCAAGCCCTTTATAAAGGTATTTATGCTCTGTCGATTAGGCACTAGCATTGGCGTTTGCCGTTGGTATTGTTTATAGCCAGCGAACATCCTGATAAAGAAAACCTTGTCCTGCACAATGACCAAGACTATGTCCAGCAAAATGAATATCGGTGCAGCTATAAGTAGCCGGCTTGATTTAGAAACTAGGATTAGAGCTAGTAGGGTGAGGGTGAAACAGTGAATCCATGGGTGACGGACAAGGGCATAAAGCCCGGTTGTTATTAGCTTATCGCCGACACCGGTGGCAATATATGTCTTACGGAAGGGGAGATTGATAAACAGGGAATATATCAGCAGGAGGAGAGAGAGCGTTAGCAGCCCCCAGCCTAACCAGGTCGACCAAATAGGTAGCGGCAGAGTGTTTGACTGAAGGCATAACATAATAAGTGAGTAGACCAGCAAGCCACCACCTGCGGTCCAAACGCACGGCTTTGCCCCAGAAGGAATCCTTTTTAGGGAAACTATGTCAAAAAGGTGTATTATTATGAAACCGAAAATACCTACAGCTATATAAATCATAAAACCTTCCCAT
>CAZQZA010000142.1:0-2706 GCA_964597725.1 uncultured Dehalococcoidales bacterium
GGCATTAATATTCAACTAATTACTACTTCGGAGATAAGGATAACCTGCATTATTGATGAGACAGATGTTAAGCAAGCGGTACGCACTTTACATCGGGCGTTTGAGCTGGAAACTGAGGAATAGGTTGGTTTTAAGCCCTATTTCCTGTCTCATTCCTAAATAGACGGGGTCGGTTGTGACAGACTTTAACTCATTTGGCTATTTGGCTAGAATAGAATACAATTAGGGGTGGTTACTAGGGGCGATGTTGTGGAAGAGGAAACGGCAGGATTAAGACAGCAGCGCAGTAAGCAGGCGGTAGATTTAGCGATGCAGGGTCGGTGGCGAGAGGCGGTGGCGGCTAATCAGAGCCTAATAGAGAGCTTCCCCACCGATGTCAGCGCTTACAATCGGTTGGGTAGAGCCTATAGGGAGATGGGTGAGTTTTCTCTTGCCTGGGAGGCTTACAGTCGGGCGATAGAACTTGACCCTTATAATACCATTGCTCAAAAGAATCTTAACCGCTTGTCCCATTTAAGAGAGGTAGTTGCTGGCTCACCGGGAGGCTCTCACGTTGAGCCACAGCATTTTATTGAGGAAACAGGTAAGGCGGGGGTGGTTAACCTTTACCACCCGGGGCCACCGGAGGTGGTGGCTAAAATGGTGGCTGGTGATAAGGTCTATCTGAGGATAGATGGGTCTAGTTTAACCGTGGAAGATGGTGGTGGTGAGTATCTCGGGCAAATCGACCCCAAGAATGGGCAGCGGCTTATTAAGTTGATGGAGGGGGGAAATCAGTATACCGCCGCTATCGTCAGCTCGACGGAAGAGACGGTATCTATCATTATTAGGGAGGTATATCAGGATCCCTCTCAGGCCGGGCGTCTTTCCTTCCCCGCTAAGGAGTTTAAGAGCCCTCGACCATATATTAGCGATAGAATAATCAGGCATGAGCATGGGTTAGACTATGAGGAGATGGTGGAGGAGCCTGATTATACCATGATGAGTGGAGAGGAGACAGAATTATCGCCTGAGGAGCCTACTGACATTGATGATAAGGATAATATTGAGGAATAAGGGGTTTAAGCGAGCATGGTCTTAGGCAAAGTTAAACCGGTAAACATAGAAGATGAGATAAAGAGTTCTTATCTTGACTATGCCATGAGTGTTATCGTTTCCCGTGCCTTACCCGATGTACGGGATGGGCTAAAGCCGGTTCACCGACGTATTCTCTATGCCATGGATGGTCTGGGCTTAAGTCACACCGGCCCTTATCGGAAGAGTGCCCGCGTTGTTGGTGATGTTTTGGGTAAATACCATCCTCATGGTGATACCTCTGTTTACGATGCCATGGTACGTATGGCCCAGGATTTCTCTATGCGACAGGTTCTGATTGACGGGCAGGGCAATTTTGGTAGTGTGGATAATGACCCACCAGCGGCCATGCGCTACACCGAGGTACGCTTGGCGCCTATTTCTCAAGAGATGTTGGTTGACATTGATAGGGACACTGTGGACTTTATGCCCAACTTTGATAATAGCCTGAAGGAGCCCATGGTTCTACCCGCCAGGTTACCTAATTTACTGGTTAATGGCAGCTCTGGCATTGCTGTAGGCATGGCGACCAATATTCCCCCTCATAATCTGGGCGAGGTCTGTGATGCAATCTCTTATCTCATTGATAACCCAGAGGCTACGGTCAACGAACTTATCCAGTTTGTTAAAGGGCCTGATTTCCCTACCGCTGGCATTATCCTGGGGCAGGACGGGATTAAGAGTGCCTATGCTACGGGACATGGCAAGGTGGTAGTTCAGGCTAGGGCTTATGTAGGAGAGGCTTCGGAGGTGGGGCGTCGCCAAATAATTGTTACTGAGCTTCCATACCAGGTGAATAAGGCGGCCCTGATAGAAAGGATGGCGAACTTGGTCAGGGATAAGAAAATCAGGGGTATTAGTGAAATTCGCGATGAATCAGACCGCCAGGGTATGCGTATTGTTATTGAGATAAGAAAGGATGCCCAACCGCAGCCGGTGCTTAATAACCTCTATAAACATACCTCGATGCAGTCGGCTTTCTTTATTAACATGCTGGCTCTGGTTGATGGCCAGCCCCGGGTAATTAGTCTTAAGGAGGCGCTTCAGCATTACATAGACTTCCGCCGTCAGGTTATCACTCGGCGCTCTCGGTTTGAGTTGAAAGAGGCTAAGGCGAGGGCCCATATCCTGGAAGGGCTTAAAATTGCTTTAGACCAGATAGATATGGTGATTGCCACTATCCGAAAATCGGAAACGGCTGAGGTGGCTCGCCAGAACCTTATGACCGGCTTTGGCTTATCCCAGGCTCAGGCACAAGCCATTCTTGATATGCAGCTACGCCGTCTGGCTAATCTGGAGCGGCGCAAGATACTTGATGAGTATGCTGAGGTAGTGAAAAACATTGCTTATTTAGAGGACCTTCTGGCTAACCCCAGGCGGATACTTATGTTGGCGAAGGAAGAGGTAGAGCAGTTAAAGGCTAAATATACTGACCCACGGCGGACGGAGATAAAGGAGCAGGGGGTGATAGAATTTGGTGAGGAGGACCTTATTCCTCACCAGAGGGTGGTGGTGACCCTCAGCAACAGGGGATTTGTCAAGAGGGTGCCATCTCAGGTCTATAAGATACAGCATCGCGGTGGCAAGGGTATCATCGGCATGGTAACCAGGGAGAAAGACGCCGTAAGGCTC
>CAZQZA010000143.1:0-2689 GCA_964597725.1 uncultured Dehalococcoidales bacterium
TGATTGCCAGATTTCCCTTGTTCCCCGGTTAAAGATACGTGGTCTATAGTACTCGGTTTTGAAGTATTTCAGGGTATGCTCATCGCTTAAGAAGTTGCCGCCTGGGCCGACTCGAGCCAGCGCATCTAATCCCAAGGTATCATCATTAATCTCAAACCCTCGTAGTATTCTCTTTGTCATGCCTACTATCTCGTCATCTATAACTAGCTGTACCGGGTCTAGCGTATAGCAGTGTTCTAGACCACCTGCTCCACTCACGATATTTGCCCCAGCAAGGGCGGGGAGCAAAGCATTGAAGACTCGCTCAATCATTGACTGCCCATCACTAGTGAAAGCATCGGCAACCTGCCCAAACAGATTGGTAGGGATGTTATAGGTTTCCCTTACCAGCTGTGCTTGAGCGGCTGCTACCATGGCATTCTCAACAACTGCTTCCAAAGCAACACCGCTTGACATGTCCATCACCATTGGCAGTGGTCTATACACCATCGGCGCCCCGGGGTTAGCTATTTCAGCAATGACAATTCCAGCTAATGCCTCTGTGTGTGAAAGTAGAGTTAACCCGGCGACAGTTACCGGTGCAGTGCCACCAGCAATTGCCATCGTATTCAGTTCAACTGGAATGCCATATTTACCAGCAGCACATATTACATCAAAAGCATATTCTATAAGCTGTAAAGGAGTTAGAATGGAGGTGAGGGTATTAAATATGGGGCGCTTTTTCAGCTCTTCTTTAGTGCCCATTACTGCCAGTGCCATCTCAACCATAAGTTCCACATGTTCTCCGCTATAGGGTTGAGAGATGAAATGTTTCTCCGTATTTTCCAGCGCCACCGGCATCATACGAAGGTCTCTGGTATCTGCATCTATGTCGCTAGGATATGGCAATCCAAAATAATTTATGTTCTCCAGGGCATCAACTAATATAGCCCAGTCCTTCACATCAGACATCTTCGCCAGCCTGTATTTACCAGTCTCAAGGTCAATATATCCTTCAGCACCTGACAGAGTACGGCAATAAGTATCTCCTCCGGGTTCTAATACTAAATCGTACTTTGGATTGCGTGCTCCGTAGATGACCCTCTGAGGAGCTTTCTTCATGGACTCGTCAACAAGATTAGGGGGGAAGCGTACTATCATCGTTTCATGATTGACTTTAGCTCCAGCTTCCGCTAACATTTTCCGAGCTTTTTCACTGTCAATCCGTAATCCTATAGTATTCAGGATGTCCAGTGAAGCTGAGTGTACTTTTTGAACCTCCTGCTCCGACAGAATCTTGAATGTATTCATGTTATTCCCTCCTTTTATTTTACTTAACTTAACACTCGCCTTGTTGTCTTTCTCTGTTCATCATACTATCATATCTTCATCCCCCTTCTTCTTTAGCCTATGCTGCTTTAATTTTCAGCAGCAAACTCAGCATTAACTCCGTCGTATACTTTCCTTAGTGCTGTCACACTCCTTCTGCCGGATAGTTGATTATCTCAGCTCCATATCTAGCATCTTCTATATAAGCCCTGCTCCTGTTTCACCTAAGCTGCTTGCTCCATCATCTATCTGAACTAGCCCACGTCACTGTGTTGAAGTCTAGCTACTTCTGCTGGCTTTTCCGGCAGTATCTTATATACCGGGTAGCATAGTGGTCATTCCCTTTGAGCAGATCTGCGGCCAGGATGGTCTCTACTATCTCCTTGATAGCTGGGTTGATAATGGGGGCGTTCACTCCACACCAAATGGCCATAGCCAGAAAGTTACTGTTGATAAGGTGCCTGTTGGGGAGGCCAAAGGACACGTTCGATACCCCCATGGTCAGGTTCAGTCCCAACCTCTCGGAAATCAGGTAAGCTGAACGCAGGCTCACTACCCCGGCTTTGGCCTCGGCACCCACGGTGAGCACCAAGGGGTCAATGAGAATGTCGGCCTCTTGGAGGCCATAGTCCTTAGCCCTGCGCACGATCTTCTCAGCCACCTTAAAGCGTCTTTCGGGGTCATTGGCGATTCCCTCCTCGTCGTGGCAGAGAGCGATAACTGCCGCTCCAAACTCTCTGGCTAGAGGCAGGATGGTGGTTAGTGCTTTCTCTTCCCCGGTGGTGCTGTTTATCAGCGGCTTGCCCGGGCACACCTTCAGAGCAGCCTCCAAAGCCTGAGGATTGGGTGAATCGAGGCAAAGGGGTACACCCACCACCTCAGAAACGACCCTCACCGCCTGAGGCAGCGTAGCTACTTCATCCACCCCCGTTGTTCCGACATTGATGTCGATAATTGCAGCTCCCTGCTCTACCTGGCTGGTGGCTTCCTGCCTTATTAAGTCCCAGTCGCCTTTTCTGAGCGCCTCGGCTAAGCGAGAGCGGCCTGTGGGATTGAGCCGCTCTCCAATGATAACCGTGGGAGCCTCAGGGGATATCTCTACCTTTTGTGTCTTTCCTTGAAGTATGGTAATCATGGCACCTTCTTTCTCAAAACTCTAAAATTAGGTATTGCTACACCCTGCTCAAATGCCCATTAATTTCCTGGCAACTTCCACCGCAGCATTGGCATTCTCCCCGTAACCATCGGCCCCTATTTGGTCTGCCCAATCCTGAGATACAGGAGCACCACCAACTATCACCTTCACATTTTCCCGTATACCAGCCTCTTTCAAGCTGTCAATAACTTCCTTTTGATTTGGCATTGTTGTCGTAAGTAGAGC
>CAZQZA010000144.1:0-2618 GCA_964597725.1 uncultured Dehalococcoidales bacterium
TCCTTTTCTTTATCAGTAATGCTGAGTCCCGGCAATTGAACCAATATACGGTCTTGGCCCTGCCTTTGGATAACCGGTTCGGTTACTCCTAGGGGGTTGATTCGGTTGTTGAGAACTGCTATTACCCCCTCCATAATACTGTCTGCATCACCCGGTTCAACGTTGGACAGGTCAGCCTTATAGACCATGTGGAGACCACCCTGTAAATCCAGACCTAGCCGCATACCCGTTCTTTCAAACAAAGGGTAGGCAAGAGCACTGACGGCAAAGGCGAAGATGGCTAATATTATTACCAGAACCAGTATATTTTTTCTGGGCATATCTATTATTTCCTTACTTCAGCTACTAGCTGTTTACGGATATAAGCTAGAGCTTCCTCTCTGTTAGCTAGCTCCCCGGCGGCTTGGGCTTCACGTACTGCTTCTAGAAGCTCCCCAATTTTAGGTCCCGGGCTCAGTCCAAAGATATTGATGAGGTCATGTCCATCAATCAGTTTTGGTGGAGTCACCACACTCTCCTCCTGAAAACGCTGGGAGAGTACATGCTCCGCCAGTTGAGCATGCTTCTGCCACTGATTTAAGTCCAGGTATGGACCTCTAGCCGCTAAATGGTCGGCCAGGCTCAGGAAAAGTATATCAATACCAGCCTCGCCAGTATCACGAAAGTAACGGTAGATGGCACGGCGAGTGGGCAACCCAGCATGACTCATCTGCAGCGGACGGAGGTGATAGAGTACCATGTTTTCCACCAGTTTTACCTCTTTACCACTAAACCTGAGCCTCTCCAGAATATTGACTGTCATAGCTGCCCCTTCCTTAGCGTGCCCCAGGAAGCGCATCCGTCCATCAGCCTCAATAGCCTTAGCCTGAGGTTTGGCAATATCATGAAGCAGTGCCGCTAGTTTGAGCAGCGACTCTCTAGTGCTACCCCGACTAACCTCTAGCGCAAAGTGCTGAGCCAGTACCTCTGACCAGGGGGTAACCGCCAGGACATCAGCACTGGCATACTCCCAGACTCCCTGCCTGAGTAGAAAGCAAGCGGCAACCACTGTCTTTATAGAGTGGTCAAAAACATCCCAGAAGTGCTCTTTGGGTTGCAACACTCCCTTGGTTTGAACTAATTCTGGAATCATAACTGTGAGTAAACCCAACTCATCGAGATAGGCCAGGAATTGACCGGTTTGAGGCATCACCAGTAACCGAAGTAGCTCTTCTCTGACTCGTTCACCAGCTACTTGAGTCAAAAGGTGGCAGTAGCGCCGAATTAACGACTCCGTCTGTGTATCGATATTAAAACGAAGCTCAGCAGCCAAACGCACCGCTCGTAATAAGCGGGCGGCATCGGACTGGAAAGCTGTCTCGGAAACCGTCCGAATCACACCCTGATGAAGGTCACCTAAGCCATTGAAAGGGTCTATAAGCTGAAGGTCGGTATCTAACTGGCTAAGGTCAACTGCCATGGCATCTATAGTGAAATCACGCTGTGCCAAGTCCTGCTCGATACTATCCCTAAATGTGGAGAAATCAATTTCCCACCGATTTGCCTCAGTCACCAAGATTACCCTACCTACCCTATTTATCTCATCCAGCAAAACATATTTACCACCCAGGGCAGCAGCTAACTTGGGGGCAATCTCCAGGGCGTCTGTGGCTACCGCAATATCAATATCAGCCGTATCTCTTCCCAGCAGCACATCACGCACAAGCCCGCCAACCAGATAGGACTTCACGCCCTGCTCAGTAAGAAAAAGGCTTACCTTGGTTAATAATTGTGAGTTTTTCGGCTCAGGGTATAGCTTCAAAAACTTTTGTCCACCCGTTAATAACATCTAAAGCTAAACTATACCCTAAAAGCACCAATTTATCAAGGGGCAGAATTG
The DNA here is from genome assembly GCA_964597725.1 of uncultured Dehalococcoidales bacterium. Taxonomy (GTDB): domain Bacteria; phylum Chloroflexota; class Dehalococcoidia; order Dehalococcoidales; family JAUVZE01; genus CAZNEL01. The sequence continues at coordinate 1,880 of CAZQZA010000144.1, forward strand.
AGGTTATGCGTTAGAGTGTTTGGCAGTGTGGTTATCGGTTTTCTTTGGCAAGGCTCTTGGCAATGCTCTTTAGCATGGAGAGGATGCCAATAACAGCACGCTGCACCTCAGCTGGCTCTTCTGACAGCACCTTAGCTACATAGGGGTCTAATTGTCGGCCACTATAAGCTGGGTGAGCCTCAGCTACGCCAGGAGATGTCGGGGACAGATAGCCAGCCAGAGTAAACAGCTCATCCTCCTCAAAGCCTAAAGGCTTGGCGATTCTCCGCAGGATTGAAGCTGACGGGAAACGCTCGCCTCTCTCTATGCGACCCAGGTGTGACGATGAGACACCTGATGACTCGGTAAGCTCCCGTAGTGTCAGCGGTATCCTGAGCCTCTGCTGCTTGAGTAGTAAACCTAGATTGCCTCTGTTATTTATGTCCATTGTTGTTATTATAATTTGCCAAATGGCAAATGTCAAGTTTTATCAAAAAATTGTTAAACAATTATATCTTCCTTAATTATATCATCGTTATATCATTAGTAAAGCCCCAAACTAGCTAATTGTGGTAGTAAATTAGTCATAGGCAAAATGGTTGACAACTGTCATATTTTCGGCTATAATATAGCTACTTGTCATCATGGGGGAGGGTTATGATACTAAAGACACGGGTCTTTGAATTGTCTAATGGGAGATATAAGAACTTATCCGAGTTGGCTCAGGTTATGGGAATATCAGTAAGCCAGATTTACCGGG
>CAZQZA010000145.1:0-2608 GCA_964597725.1 uncultured Dehalococcoidales bacterium
TTCGCCACATATACCTTCTATGTCTACGCCCAGCTCATGCGATGCCTCTTTGATGGTTTTTCCATCGTTGACATAACCTCTCCGCCCTGATGGCTGAAAGATAACCATTGGCTGTTGCTTCATGCGCTCTGACATGCTTTCCTCACTTTGTATACTTATTCTTTAATCGTGCTACATCTCAGTACGCAGTTTGTTCACAGCATCACTGTCCAAGAAGTAACACGCTATCCCCGCTCTGGAGCCTCGAACTGAACGAGAACAGGTCGCGGCAAAGCAAGTCCAGCTTCTACCTCAATTGCCTTAAGGATAGCCATGGGTACGGGACAAGTGGTATGGAGACTACACCCAGCGGCGTATTGGTAAACCTTAGAGTGTAGAAGTGACTTCAAGGCATCTTCCTGGTCCAGTTCTGCCAATGGTTTGCCCATCTCAGTCACCATTTCGCAGTCACTGGTAATCTTAACCCTAACCCTTCGTTTGTCGACCCTGATAACCTCTACGGTGGCAGTCATGCCACAAACACCAGGGTTAACCACTACTCGCGTCATTTATCTGAATTGTCACTCCCACTAAAGCTTTAAGTCTCGTCAATAGCCGGTCAGCTTATACCAACACCAGCCTGCTACTCATACCAGCCGAAGTCATTGACTGCCTTGGTCATCATCCACACGTTGTACGACGGCGCCCTTGGTGGTAACCCACAACCTGGCGCTAGAATAAAGCCGCCGCGGAGCTTCTTCCCTTTCTCAATACATAGTTGGCAGTGTTCGTACACTTGCTGAGGTAGTCCGGTCTGAAAAAGCGCTGGCTCGACATTACCCATGATAATATCGTCAGGAAAGTACTTGCCAGCATCCTCAAGGTCAACTTCATGTCCGAAGGTCAGGACACTGGGATGCGGCCAGCCATCGGCACTTGAGGCAAACTCGGCTAAGTAGGGCAAGTTCAGGTTCTGCTCACCGCATATGTGAAACATAAACTTCTTGACCCCCATGGCCCGCATTCGTTGATGGAACTCCCTATGATAGGGAAGAGCATACTTCTGGATGTGCCGGGGTGAAAAGATTTGATTGGCCTCACTGGGTGAACTCATGAAGTAGACTAGCTTCTCGGCACCAAAGGTATCTACCCAGTACTGCAGCACATTAAGAGTGTGCTCCAGGGCCATCCGCATGAGCCGGTCGCATATTTCAGGCTTCTTCATCAGCCACCTGGCAAACTGCTCCACGCCACAAATATCAGCTCCCGTATTGAAGGGTGAGCGAGAAAAGAACGTGATGGGCCAGCCAGCCTCGTCTTGAAGCTTGGAGAATTCCATGCGCTTGAGAATGGCACCGGTTGTCTTCGGGTCGGGCATCTTCAGGTTCCAGACATCATCCTCTGTTTGCACGGCATTGGTTTCTACTGCTATTGCCATCGCGTAGGGACTATCCGGCATTTTCATCTTTGCCCCGAAGTCCCAACTCCCCAAAATAGTGTGTGCCAGATGCTCCCATAGTGGCTGCCAGTTATACTGCTGGCAGCTCCATTGCATTGCATTGAACGCCTTCTGCGGGTCGGTTTGCAACTCGGTAAGAGTGTAGCCACAATTGATCATGTAAAAGGCACTGGCCATCCCCAAAATAGGAACTCTATCTGGTTTCTGGTAATTGAGCAGCGCCTTCATGCGCTGCTCCTCGGTCATCCTGTCCTGTCTAAAGTCTGCCATCACACCAAGCCTCCCATTTTGGGCTATCCTTTCCTTTCCCCAAGCATCTTAACTAGCTGTGTCGCTTCCTCAACCGCGTTAGCTGCAGTATCAGCATAGCCATCAGCCCCATAACTCATAGCTATCTCTCGAGTTAAGGGGGCACCGCCAACCATCACGGCTACGTTGGAATTCTGCGCCTTCACCATCTGTACCACTTTCGGCATTGCCATCATACTCGTCGTCATCAGGGCAGACAGAGCCACAATATCAGCCTTAGTCCGCTGCTGCTCCTCTGCGAATTTCTCAAGCTTAACATCCTTCCCCAGGTCATGGACAGTCCAACCGGCAGCATCAAACATTATCCTTACCAAGTTCTTACCAATGTCATGAATGTCGCCCTCAACAACGCCGATAACTATCCGCCCTTTCGCCCCTGCCTTTTCAACCTTAATATGTGGCCTCAGAATATCCAGCCCGGCGTATAGGGCGTCCGAACATAGTAAGAGTTCGGGAACAAAGTACTCCTGATTAGCATACAACTCGCCCACTTTCTCCATTGCCGCCGTTAGCCCGTTCACTACCGCTTGATAGGCATCAATACCTTCCCTCAGGATAGTTTGACTGACCTCCGCTGCAGCTTCCTCATCCATATTTACTACAGTATCGTAAAGCTCTTTTATTAATTCCTGAGCTCTCTCCTCTGATGACATCCGGTTAACCTCCTTATTAGCAATTGACCTGATACTAACGGTTAGCTAAAACCATAATTGATTAATTTGGTATTGTCAAACACCTCAAACATCCCAATGTATGTTACCCTCAATCCTGAAGAGCCCTCGTGAGTTAATACCAGCCAAAATCATCTATCGCTTTTCTCATCATGTAGACATTATAGGGAGGGGTGTCCGGTGGTGTTTC
>CAZQZA010000146.1:0-2603 GCA_964597725.1 uncultured Dehalococcoidales bacterium
CTGTAGTTTAGAAGTGTTTCAGACTTTCCAAGTACTTTGATGTCACGAAAAGCCAAAAAGTGACCTCTTAGTCAGAACTGTGAGATATTGGCTTGGACAAGATGGCATGGTAAGCTTTCCCAGTTGTATAATTAGGTTAGGTCAGAGATAATTGGGAATACCACCAAAAGCCATTATAAATCTCAAAAGGAGAAGGTTATGGAAGATAGAGTCGCAATTTTCATAGATGGGAGCAATCTCTATCACGCCCTACGAAGTAGCTTTAGACGCTACGATATCAACTTCACTGAATTTGCTAGTAAGCTATGTGGCTCCAGACGCTTGTTCCGAACATATTACTACAACGTCTTACAGGACCCAATTCAACGACCTGATGCCCATCGAGAACAACAGGAATTTCTTGATATCCTACGCAAGACACCTTATCTAGAGGTTCGACTAGGGAGTACCAAAATAGCACAGGGTATTCCTGTTGAGAAGGGCATAGATATCATGTTGGCTACAGACCTGCTATATTTTGCTTGGAATGACTTTTACGATGTGGCACTGCTAGTGAGCGGCGACTCTGATTTCGCTTTTGCTCTTCAAGCTGTAAAGAACATGGGTAAGCATGTTGAGGTAGCCTACTTTGAGAGCGGGGTATCCAAGGACCTCTTGAATGTAGCCGACAATCGGCATCTGCTAGACCGGGGCTTCTTCCGTGGTTTGTGGGCAGGTGAACGTCGTACCAAACGCAGAAGAGCAAGTGGGGAAGACTAAGAGAAAGATCAGTCCGAGTAGGGCATAAGTCTCCATTGAGAGCCAACCTCTTAGAGGGCAACCTCACGTAGTCAAAAAGAAACTGAACAATCCAGGTATCATGAAAGAATAGTGCACCACCTTGGGCGATAGTTTAGAGTACACTGTTTACTGGGGGGAGTTGTGAGTAGTTCAGACTGAGGAGCTTTAGCTACCTCGCGTGTTCTGCGACCAGTTAGCCTCCCCTCATTTGATTTACGTCGCCGGTGCGCTTGCCTGATTAGTTGAGGAACCTTGTACTCCGATTGAATTAGTTCCATAGCTCTTTGTGACCACTAGTCTACTTGGGAATTAGATTATACGTCAGGGCAAAAGAGGCTGCAAAAGTTCTTGATTTTGACCTGCACGGCCTCCCTTTCCCCCATTTTAAGAATTCTCCTCGAAAATACAACTCCTCTGAGCACCTGCTTCGTGAAAAATGGAGGAGCAAAATGGCAGTAAAAACCCCTTCCCCTGACCAGTTTATCGACAACCTTCTGTATATTATTACTTCCCTTGACTTAACAGCTGCTTAGGTGTACGATGAGGATATGGTGCTGGCTGAAAAGGAAGATGAGGAATGAGTCAAATCATACCCAAGTGTGTCCACCACTGGATTGTAGACGGTCATGATGTCGGAACCTGTATCAAGTGTGGTGAGGTCCGGGATTTCGTTGAGATCCGGGAGAGGGAACGCCTTCATCGTGTGGTTCATAGGGTAGCACCTGTTCGACACGGAAAAGTCACTCGCTAGCTTAAGCATTGCCTAATCAAACATTCCGTCATGTTGTTACTTGCCACATTTCCTTTCGAGCAAGCTCTACTTGGCAGCAGAGCTTGCTTGTGAACCCATCTCCACTGCGATTGCAAAACTTACCTCACCGCAGTCTGGGCATCTGGCCGGTGAGCTAGATGCCTTCCAGGGTTTCCCGCATTTGGCACAGACACAGATGGACATTTGGTACCCCCCTTTACTTCTTCACACAAAGACACTCGCTAAACGCTTCTACGCAAAATCTGGTAACCTCTGTCTATCACCCAAAACCCATTCCAAAGTATCAATCATGGCTACCAACATGGGTGGAGAGTAGCTGTCTGGATCTCGTGCCCTTCTCAAGCGCTCGTCCTTTAGCCTCTTTAATGCTTCTCTTATCTCCTTTTCCTCTCTCATTCCCCTCCTCCTTTCTATCAAAGCTTTCCTTGCACCGCACATAGCGCTTCTTCCCATCCCTGCCCCCAAACACTACCAGATACTCACCGCGACACTCATCACAATGCTGATACTTGCTCTCTTTCTTTCCCGCCATGCCTAACCCTCACGCAGCGCAGCCCGCAGCTCGTTAAGCCTCACTTGGACATCATCCCAAACCTTTTTATCTAATGGTGGCGACTCTGTCCGTCGCCACGCCAGAACCAGCTAATCAAATGCCTCTAAGAAAGTAAACAAGTCATTAGCACACCCTCGAGCCTTCAAGAGCTTCATGTCATCAGGGGTCAACGCCCCAACCATCTTAAGCCAAGCATCAGCCAACATGTTTATACCCCCTTTCCAATGCTAACAAACCGCTCCACACTCTGATACACTTCCATGGTCTGTCTGGCTGCTTTCTCCCAGGAGAACTGCCTTGCGTGCTCAAGTCCCTTTCTTACCATGTTGTCCCTCAATTTATCATCGGTTAAGACTCGCCTCATTGCCTGCACCAAGCTACGGGTATCATAGGGATTGACCATTATGCCAGCTTCACCTACGACCTCGGGTAGAGAAGAGGTATTAGCAGTTACCACCGGGCAGCCACAAGCCATGGCCTCCAGTGGTGGAAGACCAA
>CAZQZA010000147.1:0-2521 GCA_964597725.1 uncultured Dehalococcoidales bacterium
ATAGCGTCTCCTTCTTCAGCAGAGATAGGAAGGAATCCCCAGTTCTGTGCCCATGCCTCGTTGTATATATTCAAAATCAAACGCACTTCTGCTTTAAGTTCTTTCTGAATGAGCGCTCTAGTTTCAATGTTCAGACTCTTACTTACCTTCTGAGCCAGTCTTCGTAAGAGCGATATATTGCTGGTGTTTCTATCGACAACGTAGGCAACGTAGTCCTTGGCTTTTTGGAATCCATAGCGCTCCAAAAATTGGGCGTAGTACGGAGGATTATGGGTCAATTCTACTGTAGGCGGATATTGGAATCCATCGATTAGGATGCCCTGACGTTCGTGGGTGGAGTTGGAGTATTCTCCCGGGCCGCGCAGTACCGCCAAGCCGCGCTCCTCAACCCATCTCCGTGCATAATCTAGTAATGTTCGAGCCACCTCATAGTCATTGATGACTTCAAAGAATCCAAAAAATCCGATCGACGTATTGTGATACTCGTTATACTGCTTGTTTATCGCCGCCGATATACGCCCCACCGGCTGCCTTCCTTGCCAGGCCATAAAATGGGTAACGTCAGCATGGCGATGATAGGGATGCTTTGGTGTAAGCAGACCCTTAAGGCCAATTAAGCGATTGCCCAACAGGTCTCCATTGAGTGGGGGTGTCCAGCAGGGGTCACCCCGGTAGAGCCGCCAGTGAAATTTAACAAAATCCTTTAACCTTGGGTCTCCCAAGGGGATTTCTTTGACGGTTAGTTCTTTTTCAGGCACCATATATCCTCCATGCTATAGAGACACCAGAAATACCAGGTGATAAGCGATACTTTAAATAGCTGAAGTGTTTTTGTCAAGCTCTCTAGATTGCAGGTTTTCACGAGTTGTGTCCTCAACAAACTCCCTTACCGCTTGAAGCGGAGCCCTATCGTCGGTACCAGGACGGATGCTAATGGTAGCCCCCGTTCTTTACTGGGCTATGGCAGCCACAATGAGAGCCTCTATTTCATTTTCGCCCAGTAGCTAGGAACAACCCATTTCTCGATAATACCAGCACGAATGTCTGTGCCATATCTAGCAACAGGCTATCCAGGCTAATTGCGCGGTGATAGCGAGGGGAAAATAGATTCTCTAAAGTGATAGCCTGATGGGCACTATTGAGCAACCGGCCGCAGAGCAGTTATTCAAAAGTTACTCGGAGTAAATGTGTAGAGCAGGAAATACAGGGGTCATAGGCCCTGACTAGCATCTCCAGAGTATGTCTGATTTCATCCTCAGGGTGACTAAGTATAAGTGGCACCAGAGCTTCCATATCTTTTTGGATGTTGTTGTGGTTCTGGTTGGTGGGAATAATGCAGTTGGCCTTAGCTAGTACTCCGTTCTCATCATAGGTATAATCATGGAACAAGATGCCCCGCGGGGCTTCCACTGCCCCAATACCTCTCCCTGCCCGGACCTTCACTACGTTACTTTCCTCTTTCAATCCTCTGGCCAGTATCTCGTCAATAAGGATGAGACTATCTTCTAAGGCGTGGATAGTCTCAACAACCTGAGCGACAGTTATCATAAACGGGTTATGGCAGGGCGCACTCAGGCCGAGTTCCTCAGCGGCCCTTTTCGCCCTAGGTAGGAGCTGGTCATAATTATTATTGAAGCGAGCCAGTGCCCCAACCATATAGGAATCCCGCTTGTTCTTAGTGTACTTGGCGGTGGAGTGGGGAACACAGAACTCGTTGGTTACCTTGAGGTACTTATCCACGGGGGTTATGCCAGCGTCTGTTGAGGCTATCTCACCGCTGATAAAGGCATACTCTTTAGGGTCTTTAAGGGCAATATATTCTGTCTCCCGAGTAAAATCAGGAATGCTCAAGGTCTTAAACAGCTCTACCGTGGTATTAAGGTCAACCAGCGCTTCCCCAAGTCTTCTTCTGAGGGCTTCGAGTTCGCCGGGTTCGGGCAGCTTGGCAAAGCCTCCAACCACACAGGAAATAGGATGGGTTTTCCTACCAGCCAACAACTCAGCGAGGTTATAGGCCAGCTTCTTTAGCCGTAGTGCCATCAGCACTACCTCCTTATGGGTTTTCACTAAGGGGAAAACACTACCTACTCCCAAGAAGTCTGGGGCGGCAAGGAAAAGGATGTGCAGTATATGGCTCTCCAGAATTTCAGCATTATACAGTAGTTTGCGTAAGAGCAGTGTCTGCTCCGACGGCTGGATGCCGAAGGCAGCTTCGGTGGCTTGCATAGAACAGGTGGTATGGGAAATAGAGCAGATGCCGCAGATTCGGGAGGCGATATGGGGGGCATCCTCATAATACCTGCCACGCAGCATAACCTCAAAGAAGCGGGGTGACTCAGTAACTTCCCACCTGAGTTCCTCAATATTACCATCTCTAGCATTCAGCACAATATTGCCGTGCCCCTCTACCCGTGTCAGCTGATGAACGTTGACATTAACCTCTGTCACTTGGTCACCTCCGCATAGGTATTGTAAATCTTAAACTTCTCAACGAGCTGTTCTTCCGTCAAGCCATACTTCT
>CAZQZA010000148.1:0-2479 GCA_964597725.1 uncultured Dehalococcoidales bacterium
GAAGACGGTTTCCCTCCCTTGTTGTGGGTAAGAGGTTCGTAGAGGGTTAGGCTTGATTACTATATTAATGTCAAATCCTTGCCAGAGCAAAATGGCAGCTATTCACGTCCCAGTTAGGATCGTAGGGTATACCTCTTTTCAGAATAGCGTAGAATACGGAGAGTAGTTTACGCCCTACAGCCACAATAATATCCATCTTGGCCTTGCCTGCTTCGACGCGATGTTGGAAATAAGCCCGGTATCCAGGGACGACCCTTATGGCCGCTATGGAGAGCATCCAGATAATCCGTCTAACATACCTATTGCCGGCATGGCTCATTCGTGGATGTTCCGCTGTGTAGCCACCCGACTGGAAAGTTCGTGGCCACCAACCAAAATGAGACAAGAATTGTTTTACTGTGGAAAAGCGATGAATGTCCTCAATCTCAGCAACAATGGTAGCTAGAGCTGTAATATCACGTGTAGTTACGGCTTTGGAGAGGGAGGGGTGCTGAAGGTTTCGACTAGCACCCAGAATTACGGCAATCACATATCTCTTAATACCTACTCTATGTCTGCTGCTAACTCATCTTCGTGTAAGACGACCTCCTTTTTGCCACTGGCGATTTGTACGGTGTAAACGTAAAAGGCTTCGCCCCTATTTGAACTTATCCAATAATAATTAGTAACTGTGCCACTTTGACCTGCATATGCTTCTATATCAGAGTCTCTCGGGGACAATCTTTGATTCTTGACCGGCGCAATTACGACTTTTTGCCCTATCTCGTATTTGGGGGCCATTGAACTACTCCTACCAAATATGTGGCAAATCATAATCCTAGGCCCACTTATTTGTCAATACCCCAAATGAAAAACGGATTTCTAGGCGTGCGGAATGCAGTTACGACTTTAGGGAAAGAGGTGGCGCTAGCAAAATAAAACCCAATAACTACTGATGGATCAGGGGCTACTCGCCTTGTCCAACCCATATCTCTATCATCGCTTTATAGTCATCAAATCGTGCATCCCCGCAGAGAGGCGCCCGCAAAATAGAAAAGCATGGCTGCTATCACGAGCAGACTTATGGTTGCCAACAATATCCTTTGCAACTTCAATCAGACCCTCTAGCGCTCTTTACTACTCAGTGCTTTTTTGTGTTCTTGTCCTGACTAACCCCAAAAAGGGCACCAGCCACCGCCTTAATCCTTAGCGGTAACCAGTGCCCCTTTCTCATCACATTTCACCACCCAGCAACTTCAGTATTCGGTTTTCAAGTTATCTCATATGTTCTAACTTCAGTTTAATCCTTTTTAAAGCTTTGTCAATAGCCCTGTGAAAGAAACTTATGCACAATAAAACATTCTACTTGGCCTTAAAGATGGATTGGCTTGTTGACAAAAGATGCATCCTATGATAGGTTACACCACAAAACTAACATGAGGAGGCAACCGATGAAAAGAACTTGGAAACCAACAGTTGCTGGAATTCTGAACGTAATCGCTGGTGTTTTCGGATTGCTTGGAGGTCTAGTCCTCGTTGTCTTGGGGAGCGTAGGCAGTGAGTTTCTGGCTTATCTCGGGTGCGGAATGCCTCAACTGGCACCATTTGCCTTTCTTTTGGCGACGGGTGTACCATTACTTATTCTTGGGATATTGGCATTGATAGGCGGTATCTATGCACTGCGAAGGAAAATATGGGGGTTGGCACTTGCTGGCTCCATCGCTACAGTCCTTTTTTCACAGCTTCTTGGGATACTGGCTATCATATTCATTGCACTATCCGAGGAGGAGTTTGACTAGCAAGGATTAGCAAATGTCACAACTCTCACGACAGCGGTGCCAAGTGAAGAAAGACTGTAAGAATTGTATTTAATGAGCATGACCAATCCGTCTACCCATAAAGAAGGCAATGCTAAGCAACACTAGTGCTCCCAGTCCCATCAAGAGATATTTCAACCAGTCCGCCATGACGGACACAAAACCAATATTGAATGACCTGACACTTGTCCACCTGCTCTCGTTGCCAGCACCGTCCACTGCCTTAACACGCCACCAGTAGTCAGCCGCCTTTTTGGTTGACTCCAGCATTTCGTCCTCAGTTTGAGACATAGTGTATTGTGATTCAGCTAGTCCCTGCTTTTCTATTACCATGTCATCGAAGCCCTTATCTGTGGCAACCTGCAACATGTAGGTTACGCCACTGGGGTCTGTAGCATCCTTCCAATCAAACGTGACTGGCCGTTCTGGCTTAGTATCTATCGCTGGCAAGAGTAGCTGCGGTGTTGCTGGTGCTACCGATTCCAGGAAAAAAGTGACCTGTAGCTGGTTAATGCCATCAGTGACACTTATGATATTCTCCCCGGGTTTGCCCTCGGAAATCTTGAAGGTATAAGAGAAAGAACCGTCGTTTTCACTCGTTGTGCTAAACACTGTTGCCGTACTAGTGTGGGTTATGGTTATCGCAGAGTTAGGTTTGAAGTCAGTACCGTAAATAGTCACGT
>CAZQZA010000149.1:0-2474 GCA_964597725.1 uncultured Dehalococcoidales bacterium
TCTTCATCGTCACCGGTTACAGCGATGAGCATATCAGCTCGGCCGGTTCCTACTTCAGCCAGGGTAGATGCTTCACAGCCATCACCACGGATACAGACACTACCCATTTCCCCCACAATGTTTTCGCATATGGTGGCGTCCTTTTCTATTATAAGTACCTCATGGCCTTCATCCAGCAGGGCTTTAGTTAGATAGTAGCCTAGCCTACCACCACCAACAACTATGATGTACATGTTGCCACCTCAGCTCTCCACTTTTTCTTTTAGTATTTGGGCGAATATTGTAGTTGGACTGAAGGTTTCCAGTCCTAGGGTACTGTATAATTCCTGGCGTAATGGGTCATAGATACGGCAGATTACCTTGGGCACATTGAAGATATGCTTGGCGATTTGAGTTGCCATGACATTGCGATTGTCTCCCTGGGTTACAGCTACAAAAGCATCTGCTTCCTCTATACCTGCCCTTTTAAGTGCTTCCTCGTTGATGCCATTACCAATTAATGCTGTGCCACCGAATTTGGGGGGTAGTCTTCGAAAGCTATAAGCGTCGGTGTCCAAAATGGTAACCGAATGTCCATCAGCATCTAATAATCCAGCTAGCTGGGCACCTACTCGTCCACAGCCCATAATAATTACTTTCATATAACAAACTCAGTTACATAATAGGTTGATGATATAGTATAACACGGCAGGGGGCATTTTTTAGCACATAAGGCACCACATCACCCAGGCTAAACTCACCAAAGTGTCTCTTGTAGGTAACACCTATTAAGATTAGGTCAACCTCTCGCTCTATTGCTTCATCAACAATAGCTGGAGCTACCTCGCGAGCTTGGAGAAGGTCAGTCTCTATCTTATAACCTTGCTCCTCAGCGATGCTCTCTATATGGTTTAGTATATCTTCAGCCTTTCTAATTTCAGACTCAATTTCGGCATCTAGTGGCAGGGCACGTTCTATAGAAATAACATAAACGGCACAGATTTTACCGTTGTTCTTCTTAGCTAGCAACCTATCGGCTAACTCCATTGCCCTTTCATCAGCCTCAGTGCCAGCTACGGGCACCAGAATTTTATGGAATTCCATTGCTTTCCTTTCCACTTGTTATTAAGCAACGGGTATTATAATCTTCTTATTAAAAATCCACAATAGCCTTTTTGTAAAAAGTTTGATTAGCGCCACTTCCAAAACGAAGGAGCAAAGAGCACCAATACTGTGAAAAGCTCGAGGCGGCCAACTAGCATGCATATTATCAGAACAACCTTACCCAGGGCAGGGATACAGAGATAGTTAGCCGTTGGTCCGACTAAACCTAAGCCAGGGCCGACATTTCCCAGAGTGGCAGCAACTGAAGATAAGGCAGTCACATGGTCTAGCCCAAGAGCACTCATTACCAGAAAACCTGCTATAAGGGTGGCAAAGTATAGAATACTCATGCCAATAATTCCAGATACGACTCTCTCTGAGAGTGTATTTCCTCCAACTTTCAAAGGAATGACTGCTCGAGGATTAAAAAAGAGTAAAATCCGGCGGTAGGCATACTTAGACAACACCAAAAGCCTGGTAACCTTTAATGCCCCCCCGGTTGAGCCAGCTGAGGCTCCAATTACCATCAAGATAAGTAAAGCTGACTTGGCGAAGGCTGGCCAAGCACCGAAATTAGCGGTGACAAAGCCAGTTGTCGTCATAATGGAAACAGCTTGGAAGCTACTATATCTGAAGGCTTCGCCAATAGACAGCCCTATACTATTTATTAGGTTCAGAGCAATGAAAAGGCAAGCACCGATGAGGAGGGCAATATAGAGCCGAAACTCAGAGTTGCTGAAGAGGCGTCCAGGTTGGCGTTTCCACAGGAGAAAATAATATAGCCCAAAGTTTACTCCCGCTACCATCATGAAGAAAATGATGATGCCTTCAACGAATGGGCTATTATAAGCACCGATGCTCAGAGTGGTAGGGGTAAAGCCTCCGGTTGGCATGGTGCTGAAGGTAACGGCTAACGCATCAAATGCGGGCATCCTAGTCAGGCAGAGTGAGATAAACTCCAAAACTGAGAAACCGAGATACAATAACCATAATGCTTTAGCTGTATCTCGAAAACGGGCTGTTAGCCTTTCGGCTTGAGGCCCTGGCATCTCAGCTTCAACCAGGTGGGCTGCTCCAATGCCGAAGATAGGAAATAAAGCGACGAAGAGTGTTATTATCCCCATTCCCCCGAGCCACTGGGTGAGAGAGCGCCATAAAAGAATGCCATGAGGCTGGCTTTCGATAGAGGCAAGCACAGTCGCCCCGGTGGTAGTAAAGCCTGACATTGCCTCAAAGAAGGCGTCAAGGTAACTTGAGAAGGTTCCCGCCAGTGCGTACGGCAGAGTACCAAAGGCTGAGGCTAATATCCATCCCCCGGCAACTAGCATTATTGCTTCCCGCCGGCTCAACCTTCCCTCGCCAACCGGTGTTAAGCGCCAGAGTAGCAAGCC
>CAZQZA010000150.1:0-2471 GCA_964597725.1 uncultured Dehalococcoidales bacterium
CCCTTATCTTCTCCCGCTCATACTCTGCCACCAGCCCCCTCATATTGAAGAACATTCTGTCCTCGGGGGAGGTACCCATGTCCTGAGTGATGAACTCTAGCTTTATCCCCTGCTTTTCGAACTCTTCGGCCAGAATCATCTGGTGGTAGAGCTTGCGGGAGAGTCTATCGGGGTCATAGGCCAGGACCACGTCCACTCTTCCTTCCCCTGCTGCCTGACGCAAACGATTGAGGGCTGGTCTATCCAACTCGGCCCCACTATAGCCGTCATCAACAAAGGCATCCTTATCTCCATCAAGTACAGGAGTCCAGTCCCTTTCCAGGCTCCTTTTCCTTAATGCCTCAAGCTGGCTAGGGATACCATATTTCTCTGCCTGTTTATCCGTGCTTACTCTTGCATAAAGTGCTACTCTCATTCAACCCTCCTCTCTCTTTTGCTCCCTCTTTATTTTCTCCATTATCGCCTCTTCAAGCCACCGCCCCAGGGTCTTCTTCTGGGTCACGGCAGCAACACGGGCTTGGTGGAGTATGTCAGGGTTAGCTCTAATACTTGTTGTAGGCCAGCGATGCTTCTCTTTCATGCCCCTATGGTAACACCAGAAACACCAAAAGTCAAGGGGTTCTGGATTGATTTTTGGGGAACTTTTAGGAAGGATTTTTACCTGTTGGAGGAGCGTGGAGGTGGCGTAGCTAACCAATAACCAGATCTGGCAGCCTACCCCTCTGATGTGGTATACTAGCTTAAAGAAATGGATAAGAACTTTCAGCGGGTTCGGAAGAAAGCCGAGAAGGTCTTCGCAGCCTACGACAAAGGTGAGAGAAGTCCACGTTTGCGCGCCCAGTTATCTGAGGTTCGGCAAGAGCTGGAGGCATTTCTGCCCAATGAGTTACCGTCATTTCTAAAAAAGACCAAAGCACAGCGGGCCAGATGTACAGATGAATGACCCGCTGAAGGCCACGGCTTCTAGCTCTTACCCTGATGCATCGATAGTGCCGAACTCTCTGTTAAACAATCTAGCTGTCTGGTCAAGGTATTCCCCAAGAAATAATTAAACGCCACAGCTCCCTATTGTTTCCGGCTTAGGTGTGGAACAGCTTGTGGCAAGCCCTACAATCAAAATCCAGCCCCCCTCTCGGGCTTTTGAATGGATTTTTGTTGGTAGGATGCTTCTGGCCTGAAGGGACGATGCCCCCTTCCCCTCATTAACGGTAGGAGGAATAAGGGGTATATGGTTCTTGCCTGGTCTATTGACAGATATGACTGGTATCTGTTAACTTCACTAGAAATAGCAAAGAGGAGGTTCATGATGCAGGCGTACTGTGTGAAGTGTAGGGCTAAGAGAGAGATTAAGGATCCGAAGGCTATTACTTTTAAGAATGGACGCCCAGCAACTCAAGGGGTTTGTCCCGTGTGTGGCACTAAGATGTTTCGTATTGGTAAGACCTAATCCATATGGAGCAGGAGCTAGGTCAGTATCGCCGGGAGAATACCGTACATTTACCACTACCACTGCTCTTAAGTGAGAGTAGAATTCTAAAAATGATTTGCCTCTTGCTTCTGGCTAGTTTGAATCAAGTTCGCCTCAACAAACAGGATACCCGAGGCTGAACTCGCTTATTCCACAGATGGGAGCAGCTTTCTAGTCATCCAACAAATCGATGATTTGTTGTGTACCTAGTAGTGCGGAGCAGCGCCTGGCAATATGTAGTTTTATGGTCACCGACAGTTACCAGTAGACGAGATAAGTACAGCAATCAGCCCCCTTCTGTCTACATGGCTGCGAATCATCGTGCTTTACATTGACGAATAATGACCCCTTGGGTTCAAACTTTGTAGCTACAGCCTCAACGATACCTCTGTCAAAACCACAAGGATAAGGGTTACAGCAGACCATCTTCCCGGATCTGTCGCCGATTTTCTGAAACTCGTAGCTTCCGATTTCACCACCCCTGTGATTCAGGTGATAGGCCACGTCTATTGAAGCCAATGCTTTCTCGATTGAATCAATCCCTGGTGGCCAATCTGCTGTTTCTGGAATCTTTTCTCCAATGTGAAAAAGGCTCGCCTCTCCCACCGACCCCGCTATGGTCTTGAATGAGTCTAGCCACGATTGTTGCGAATACCACTGCCCAGGTTTCGGATCATGTATACCGTTTTCTGCCAAGATTTCTAGTGCAGTATCTCTGAATACTCCCAGCCACTCGACGACCGACAGGACAGCTAGCCCGCTCACCTCAACCCCCGGAGCGAATGCTTTGAATTGTGCCACGATCCATCTCCCTGAAAATGATTGTACCCTTACCAAATCACCAGCAACTGTCCACCTATAACACTTGTGGGTGACCCATAATAACCTTGGACACGGGCAATTGTCAAGACAGAGTAGGTAGGAAAGAGACAAGATAGCAAAGCCACTCTCCTTGTATCTTAATAATAGATGAACGTTATACTAATCATAGTTATCAGTGGTG
>CAZQZA010000151.1:0-2452 GCA_964597725.1 uncultured Dehalococcoidales bacterium
GTTACCAGCATATCGCTGATTGCTCAAATAGTGGAGCGGGTGGGGGGTGAGATGGTTGATGTGGTCAACATCATTCCCCCAGCTCAGTGCCCGGGACACTTTGACGTTAAGCCCGGCGATATTCAGAAACTGGCCGATGCTGACCTCTTTCTGCTGGCTGGCTGGCAGGGGGAGATGTTTTCTCAGGAGCTAATCGACTCCGCCAATAATCCCGACCTTACCGTGGTTACGCTTGATATACCCAGTAACCCACAAAGTAACTGGATGACCCCGTCGGTACAGCAAGAGGCAACCGATAAGGTTGCCTCCGCCTTGTCGCAGGTGGATGCTGAAAATAGCGGCGCTTATCAGGCCTCAGCGGCTGAATATAAGGACATAATTGAGGCAAAAGCGGCCGAGATAAAAGGCAGGCTAGCCGGGCAGAACCTTGCTGGTATCAATGTTATTTGCTCCGGTATGCAGGCTGCGTTTCTCAATTGGGTTGACCTCAATGTTGTCGCCTTCTACGGCCGACCCGATTCCTTCACTCTGCAGGTGATAAAGGAACTGGTGGACACGGGAAGGACAGAAAATGTGACCCTGATTATCGATAACATGCAGAGTGGACAAGATGCCGGCAAAGGCATTGCTGAGGAACTGGGCTGCGCGAGGATAATACTTTCTAATTTCCCCGGTGGTTTTGACAATACCGAGACCTGGGAGAAAGCCATAGACCGCAATATTGAGCTGATACTGGAGGCGGTTATTCAGTAGCCGTATGCCAGGCTAGAAAGGAAGAGCGATTAGAATATGAGCAACACTGTTATAGACATCGAGAATGCCGTAGTTTCTTACCGGGAAGATGTTGCCCTGCGGGGCGTATCACTCAGGGTGCAGTCCGGAGAGTTCGTTGGCATAGTTGGGCCCAATGGGGCCGGCAAGACCACGATTCTCACTATAATCAACGGATTGGGCAAGCTACTCCACGGACAGGTATCTGTATTGGGGCATTATCTAACTCCTGGCAATGGTCATTCTCTGAGGAAGAGGGTTGGTTATGTTCCTCAGGTCCAGAACATAGACCCGAGGATGCCGATGAATGTTCGCGAGGTAGCGATGATAGGACGCTACGGGCTTTTGGGCTTATTCAGAAGACCAAGTAGGCACGACTGGAAAATCGTGGATGAGGTATTAGAGCTGGTGGGTATGACCCACCTTGCCCAGCGACCTATTGGCCACCTCTCCGGGGGTGAGCAACAGCGAGTAGCCATAGCCCGCTGTCTGGCGCAGGAGCCGGAGTTATTTCTGCTTGATGAGCCAACCGCTTCATTAGACTGGAGGGCAAAAACGGATATACTGGAGCTGGTGAAGTTGATTCACGATTCACGGCGCCTGACTACTCTGTTTGTGACCCATGACCTGAACTCTCTACCTATCGCCTGTGACCGGGTGGTATTGATGAAGGATGGACTTATCTGGGGCGAGGGTCCTCCTGAGGAATTGCTTACTGATGATAACCTGAGTCAGCTATATGATATGCTCGTCTCGGCGGTAAGGAAGAGACGAGAAGACGTTATTTTGGTCTAGCGGTAAGGAGTCTCGGACGTGGACCTATCAATTTTTGGATACCAGTTCATGCAGAATGCCATCCTTTCTGCGTTTCTGGGTGGTATTGCCTGTGCTACCATAGGTGTTTTTGTGGTGCTGATGCATATGCCCTTTATTGGTGTGTGCATGGCACACGCTGCTTTTGCCGGAGCTTTACTCGGGCTGTGGCTGGGCTTTAATCCATTGATAGGTGCCTTTACCTTCAGTCTTGTATCAGCAGCTGTTATTGGTCCTCTTGCCGACCGGGGGGAGCTTAATCCGGAAACCTCGGTGGGGGTTATTTTTTCTCTGATGCTAGGGCTGGCCTTTCTCTTCATGGGGCTGATGCCGGGCACCAAATCAGGCGCCCTCGAACTACTGTGGGGTAGCATCCTCACCAATACCAGAAGCGATGTCATACTTCTAGGAATAGTAACCGTTGTGGTAGTGGGGCTTGTTTTTATTTTCTACAAGGAGATTCAAGCCACCATTTTTCATCGTGACATGGCTCTCGCGGTTGGTATCCCGGCAACGCTTGTCTTATACGGCGTCCTGTTTTTAACCGGGACTACCATTACGGTAACGCTTAGCTCCATTGGCGGGTTACTTATCTTCAGTCTGATTCTGAATCCGGCGGCGGCTGCCTACCAGCTTACCTACAGCATGAAACGTATGTTTCTGCTCTCAGCCGGCTTCGGTGTTCTCTCTGGCTGGACAGGCCTTTTGTTTTCCTATCTTTTTAACATTCCTAGTGGAGCTACCATAGTGGTAACCTCCTCGGTAATCTTCATGTTGGCAGCTATTTTCTCACCAAAGAGGAAAGTAAAGGACTGGCAGCAGAAACCGCTCTTGGAGGCGAGTAGTGATTAGGGCGTATTTCAATGAG
>CAZQZA010000152.1:0-2381 GCA_964597725.1 uncultured Dehalococcoidales bacterium
CCCAGCTCTATGCCTCGTCCTGCCCCGGTGATTACCCGCCCGTGAAGGCTGAAGGAACGTCCTATCAGGTTATGCACTCTTTTCATGTCTCCCTCAGCCAAGGCATTCCTGATAGCCGTGCTACTCACCACCTCACTGTTTATTACCAGTGGGGGTATTACGGTTACACTAAAGTCCATATCTCGCCCCAGAGTGCGAAGAGTATTAACATTACCCTCCCGGTTTCGACCTAAGGCAAAGTCAGGTCCAATTACCAATCCGCGCATTCTAAGGTATTTCTTTAATAATTCAACGAATTGGCTAGTGCTGAGCCGAGCCAGCTCACAGGTAAAGGATAACATAATGATAGCGTCAATACCTTCATTTTTAAGAAGCCTAATTCTCTGGGCAAGGTCAGTCAGGCAAGGTAGCTTGGTCTGGAGTGATAGCACTGCCTGGGGATGCTGACGAAAGGTTAAGACCCCACTGAGCAAATTCTCCTGCCGGGCATGCTCCTTTAGTTGCGACAGCAGGTATTTATGACCGAGATGAACCCCGTCAAAAACCCCAATGGTTAGTACCATATCCTTACTAGGTGATAACCTAGCCAGCTCTTCCTCTACCTGCATAGCTCCCCCGGCTGGATTACTTAATGACGTAACACTTGGTAACTAGAAAACAAATAAAGAGAGTTTTGAACCCATGCCAACAACTAAAATCGTTTTAATATTAGCATAAGGCTGTGTGAGCGTCAACTGAGATGTGGGGGAAATCACGAAACCGAAACATAGCCCGTGTAGCAAAATTGCGGAATTGCAGTACTTTAGCAAGTATGCTACAATCATCTTATGTAGGGTCAAATTAAAGCACGAGGGATAGAGGTAGTCTATGGCTAGTATGGATGAGTTTACACGAAAACTAAAGGGTATTGCTGGCCAAAGTGAGTTACGTGAAGCGGCAACAGCCTTTGAGCGCTCTTGGTCGTATATAGATTCTAACCGAGAAAAACTGCTGAAGCGATACCCCAATTATTGGATTGCGGTACATAAAGAGCAGGTACTTGCTGCTGACAAAGACCTGCGGAATCTAATAGGTACCATCCGAAGAAGTGGCGCACAGTTGGAACAAATAGCAGTGGAGCTACTGACAAGTGAAGAGACCCCCATCCTTCTCTAGCTCATCTTCCGATAGTCAAAAGTTTGAAATCCGCGGTTCTTATCGACAAGGGTATGTAGGTGGTCCCTGGCGGCCTTTTGTGCGGGTGGCTGTGGCCTTACCTAGATTTAAGGTAGTTAGGCAAGTAGACATGCTCGTAGACAGTGGTGCCGATATTACAACACTGCAACCAAGAGATAGCTTGTTGCTATTGGAAGAACCACAATTCTCACAACTGACCGAACAGCACAAGGTACAGGGGATAGGAGGCTTTACCAACTTTTTTCGGGAGGATGCTGCCATAGGAGTGCTTTTGACTGGTGACCGCATCTGCTGGATTCCAATAACAATTTATATAGCTGAGCTAAATGCACCACCCGGCATACCTTCTACACTCGGTAATGACGTTATGCGATTTGGTATAACGCATCTGGACGCCATAAACGGGACTGTCAAAATCGAGCTTTGGCTGCGCCATCCGTTAATTATCTAAAGTAGGAACGGCATATATTGAACCTTAGCACTTAGTATACCCGCAGCCGGGGCAGACAAAGCAGCCCTCCTGATAGACAAGCAGGTTGCCGCAATCAGGGCACTGCCCGGCTAGATTTTTGACCAAGCCATAGTCCTCCAGCTTGGAAGGGTTTTCATCACCGCTTATGTGTTTTTCCAACACGCTGGCAATGGCATCAGCACAGGAGAGAATAGACTTGCCCTCTTCCCAGGCGATTGACGGGCAGCGGATACCGCGGAGCTGCCTTACCACTGAGGCAACATCTATCCCCGACCTCAACGCCAAGGAGATAAGCCGACAGGTAGCCTCAAGTTGCGCTGAGGCGCAGCCGCCAGCCTTGCCCAGGCTGGAAAAGACCTCACATATTCCCAGTTCATCAGAATTCACAGTTACATAGAGATAGCCACAACCGGTGGTTACCCTCTCGGTAATACCTGAGGTTACCTTCGTCCTTTTCCTTGGGGTAAGCCCCACCCCTTCAACCATCTCTTCCTTCCTACCAGTGGTCAGCACCTGGGCCTCACGGCTTCTATCCCGGTAAATGGTTATCCCCTTTAAACCCTCTTGATAGGCGAGCATATATACTTTAGTTATGTCTTCCCGGGTAGCCTCCCGGGGGAAGTTGACCGTTTTAGACACCGCATTATCAGTTGACCCCTGAAAGGCGGCCTGCATCCGGACATGCCACTCCGGGCTTATTTCGTGGGCGGTAACAAATAACCGTTTGATTCTA
>CAZQZA010000153.1:0-2378 GCA_964597725.1 uncultured Dehalococcoidales bacterium
GCGAGGCGTTTTCCGTAATATTTGGTTAAATTTTCAACCCGTATCACTTTTCCTGTACCTACCTTAATTAATCAGAAACAGACAATACCACTGGTGGTTATTCTTTAGCCTGTTGCCAATTTATCCAGGCATAGATTTCAGAATTAAAGTTCCACTCTATTTCATGTTCAGGGGATTTCATTTCTTCCGAAAGCCAGTCATCAAGAGCCTTGGCCTTCAGTATTTGCAAGGAATCCTCATCCACCTCTCGGGCAGTAGCTTTCTCTGACACCATAAGGAGGTAGTAGAATGTTTCTACTTCCTCTGCCATGGGGTCGCTCACATATGATAAGGGTTCGCTTACATCACCAATAGTGAGGTTAAATACTATCTCGTCGAACCCTGGAACTAAAACGCCACGGGGAAACCAGTCAAGGTCACCCCCCTCCTCCCCAGACACTTCGTCCAGTGACACTTCCCGGGCAAGGTCAGCAAAATCTTCTCCTGCTTCCCATCTTACCCTTATCTGCTCCGCATCCTCATACGTCTCCAGTAGAATAGCGTGAAGGTGAACCTGCTCGACTACGGTGGGCACTCTTGCGGCTAGATACTCATGGAGGCGAGCGGCCAATAGACTAGTGGCTACAATTTCTTTGTATTCAGAATCCGAGATGTCTATTTCATTAAGTAGTTGGCGGTACCATTCCTTAAATTCACTCTCAGAAATAGTTTCGCTCTCTCCACTGGCTGTTCTCCTCAACTCCTGGTCAATATCCTCCGGGCTGACTTCTGCAACATACTGTGGTGCCGCTACTTTAATGAGCAATTCGTTAGTAAGCACCTCAAGCATTTTCATAGCGTCAGCGCCGGCTAGCCGAGTTCTCATCAGAAAGTAGTCCATATTGATAGAAGTATCATCCACTGTGATTATGATGCGGCGAAAAGGTGCTGCATTCAGATATAAGCTGACACCTACTATAATTAGGATTAGGACAATAACCACCGAGGCAATAATAAATGCTGTCCGTCTCCCTTTCCGGTCTCTAGCTACAACTTTTGAACTTAGTGCCTTACCAGCCGGATTATTACCAGGTGGTATTTTATTAAGTTGAGGCATTCCTTCTTTAATCCAATAAAGTATTTAGAACGATTTGCTAAATGATTTGATTCACTAAATATCCCAGGTTGCTTACTATAGCAAGAATGAAAGATTATGGCAAATGGATGAATCTGCTCTCTTTCTCGTTGGCAATCTTGACAATCAGGCTTATTGGCCTACCCAAACATTAACCGGCTAGACTCGGTGACACGCCACCCAGTGCTCGCCACCAATGTTCCTCAATTCTGGCTCTTGCTCCTTACAGATGTCAATTGCCATACGACATCTAGGGTGGAAATGGCAACCACTAGGGGGATTAACTGGGCTGGGCACATCGCCAGTTAGCAGAATCCGCTTTCGCTGGCGGTCAACCACCGGGTCAGGTATAGGAACTGCTGACAGCAGCGCCTGGGTGTAGGGGTGAAGCGGATTATCATAAAGCTCGTCACTATCCGTAATCTCCATAAGCTTGCCCAGATACATCACCGCCACCCGGTCGCTGATATAACGAACTACCGAAAGGTCATGAGCGATAAATAGATAGGTCAGCCCAAGTTCTTCTCGGAGCCTCATCAGCAGTTGGGTGACCTGTGCCTGGACTGAAACATCCAGTGCTGAAACAGGCTCGTCGCATATAATAAGGCTGGGTCTCACCGCTAGCGCTCGAGCTATCCCGATACGCTGCCGCTGCCCACCGCTGAACTCGTGGGGATAGCGCACTGCCATATAAGGCTCAAGCTCCACCATCCTAAATAGCTCAGCAATCTGCTCCTTGTATTCCCTGCCCTTGACCAGGTTATGAACCAGCAATGGTTCACCGATGATGCCACCAGCGGTCATACGGGGGTCGAGCGAGGCATAGGGGTCCTGGAATATCAATTGCATATTCCGCCGCATACCTCTCATCTCTCTGCCCTTAAGTTTAGTAAGGTCCTTTCCCTCGAAGAATATCTTTCCTGCGGTGACTTTATAAAGCTGCAAGATGCAACGCCCGGTGGTAGTCTTGCCACAGCCGCTTTCGCCCACTAGCCCCAGAGTCTCACCTCTCTTTATATAAAAGCTTATCCTATCTACCGCCTTAACATCAGCTATCCTTCTCTGCATGACGCCAGCGGTTACCGGGAAATACATAACCAAATTCTCTACTTCAACTAGATGGTCGTCTCTCGCCATTAGCAATACCTCACTTATCTTTTTGCACCTCTCTACTTCTAAAGCAAGCAGAGTAGTGGTTTTCTCCTACTTCTTCTAGCTCTGGTTTCTCTTCTCGGCACCTATCGATGGCAAGATAGCAGCGAGG
>CAZQZA010000154.1:0-2335 GCA_964597725.1 uncultured Dehalococcoidales bacterium
TCGGCTTTGCCTGATAGTAAGCTGACCGCTGACCGCAACCCGCTGGCTCTAACGGTGCTTCCACTACTATCACCTCCCAAAAGGGTCAAAAAGTGAGAACTTCTTGTGTCTTTTTTAGCTCTTTTTGCCTTTGATACTTAAAGTAGTGGTATTCTCTATTAGTTAGCGGTATCCCGCTATACCTCTTATAGGCAATCTGGACTAACCGCTTTGGCATACCCTGTAGGCAACGCCTTGCGTCAAGTCTAGCTACGATGTCTATAGCCTTATCATCGGCTAGGAAGTCTATAATATCGCTAGGCTCACCACCACCATCGGCACCATTACCATCGGTTTTGGTATTGAGGCTTAACATAGTCGGTCTATGCCTCATAAGGGTATGCCAGTAATCGGTTAGCTCATAGCTGGCTACTCTCATTAGTCCCGCTTCGGTTAGAGGCTTACCCCTTGCCTCATACTTTGCCTTGACCTTTGCCATTTCCATCATAAGGTCGTGTAAAAAGTCCTCTCTATCCTCTCTTTTGACCTTGTGGACAAAGTATCGGGCTATCTTATAATAGGTAAGCCAGTCGCCGGTAAGCTGGTCGTAGCCATTATTGTGGTAACCGCCGCCATCATCATCTTGATACTGGTCAATAATCCTGCTATACTCACCTATGTCTAACATTGTGAGTGTGCCTCCATTGTTAGATTTGCCCTAGCTCGGTTAAGCACTGGCTAGGGCATTTACTTTGCCCTAGACTAGGCAAGCGTTCAGGTCAGAGCTTCAACTCATATTCAATTGTTAAGGTGCTTTTGTTTTCTAGTTATATCATCCAACAAAAGGAAGGATTGTTGAGTGAAATAGGCTCAATCTGAAATAATCTTACTTTACAAAAGAGCCTTTAGAAAAGAAAAAGAAGTAGTTACTTTTTTAATAAAAATACAAATATGGAATCAGCCTCCAATTTCGGGCATTGAACCTTTCCCAAGTGAAGCAACCTAGTGAACGCAGGGGTTAGAAGTGCTCTTGTTCTCAGCTTAAGACTCAAGTGGAACGGGGCAGACGCCCATCCGAGACGACTGCCGCAGTAACGACTCAAAAACGGGGACGGTAGATAGCTCCTAGACGAAGGGAACTATCCAGACTGGCAAGCATGATGTCTCCAGCCGTGTTCTTTCATATAACTAATCAAAGCCTTGTGGTCATTGCCGCTTGGTGTCATGTTTATTCTCTTTCCGCATACAGCGCAGTAATACCAGATTTGGTGTTCCTTGGTGCCTTCATCGTGGCCTTTTGACCATGCCCCAGTGTACTCATCTTCTTGGAGATCAAGGTTCTCTTTGATAAGGGTGGTCAGGCTCTTGCCAGAGTCCTCGGCCAGAGCTCTGAGTCTTGCCTCCGTTTCCATGTCCACTCTAATGGCAATAACCGGATGAGTCTGTTCATATCTTATTCTGGATGGTGGCCTATTCTTGCCCTTTACCATATCGTTAACCCTCCCCTTTACCATGCCATTTACCCTGACGTTTACCCTCCCCTTTACCCTCCCCTTTACCCTCCCCTTTACCCTGACGTTTACCCTGACGTTTACCATATAGGTTTACCATAGTCATCCATCCAGTCATTTTCACCAGTGTTTTACACACTGTCGCACTGGGTTACACAGGCTCAGTTCCAGTAATGAGTCTGCCTGTAGTAACCAACCTTGCACTGCTGGAGTGTAAGATAATCCGTGTGCTCCCTCCCTTCATTGCTAGACGAGTAGGACATCTTGGCAAACTCCTGATTTCATTAACCAAACTCGGGGTGCACTGCCCTCACCGGATCTCCCCATGCCTCTTCTTCGATTTCCCCCTTACTAGTCAGACGATAGAACTGCCTATCCTCAAGGAAATCATAGATGGCAGGCTCACGCCTATCAGCCCGCTCTATAAGTCCTAGTATCAGAAACCAGTGGAAGTAACGGCTGAAGCTAGAATAATTGGGGCGCCGGAAAGGCTTTTCGCCTATCTCAACCCGCTCTTCATTAAGACGTTCTATCTCCTCACCGAGAGCCCGATAAATATCGGCACAGCAGAGTTCTCCATGTTCGACAAAATACCGTTTGGTAAACAGGCCAGGGCGATACTCTGACGCACCTCTGCCCCAGCCGACAGCCATTCGCAGGGGATTGCTATGTTGTCTTTTCTTACTAACGATTCCCCTCGTCTTCTTAATCCTCAGTCTCGCCTGTTCCATCCTGTTTGCTTTCCCACAATTTCTCGTATTCGGACCTCAGTTGCTCGAAGCTAGAATCCACATACCCCATTGTGGTTGAGATGTTGGCATGACCCAACAACAATTGAAGCTTCT
>CAZQZA010000155.1:0-2251 GCA_964597725.1 uncultured Dehalococcoidales bacterium
TGTGGGTATTGCTGACGGGCATGGCACTACAGTATATTAGGTTCCATGGAAACAGTTAGCGGAAATCCAATGTATAGAGGGAGGGAACAATGACAGACTATCAAGAAGCAGCCAGAGAATTGGAGGACACCCTTGGTCTCGAGAGTTGTCTAATAGGGCTCAAATATGGCGATAAGCCCGACCTCCGAGGAGACCCAGAGAGAAAACTTGCTGCCTGTGAGGCCATAGACGTCGTCAGAAGGGAAAAGGCAGTGGTGAATCTCTCATCGGAAAGCTGTAACTGTATAGGGGGGAAATACTACCTTGGCTTAGCCGCTGTCCCCAAAGAGCAAATTATCAGGGTGGTCATGGATGTTCACAAAATGTTCGCCTCGGAACAGATGGCACAGCGGTTCTTGGATAATGTGCCACCACCAAGTGGATGGGATAATGTTGTGGTCATAGCCCCTCTTTCAGACATGTCTGTAGAGCCTGACCTGGTTCTCTCTGTCTGCAACGCTGACCAGGCGAATAGGATAGTCAGCCTTCTGATGTACTCGGGCCTGCGACCTTTCACGTATAATCTAGTCAGTGCTGGGTGCACTTCGCTGGCACATTCTATGGTTACTGGTGAAATAGACATAAATTTCATAACTGGCCACGCTAGGAGGAGAGTACCAAATTTCGCAGCTCATGAGCTTATTGTGGCCATGCCCTTCAAGAGATTCAAGGAAGCGGTGGCTAACCTACCATACGCTGGTGCGGGAAGAGAGGGTTAGAGACAACTAGGAGAAATCTAGCAGGGCAGTGATGGCACTGTGGTAACCTATCTATCTATGGAACAGGCTGTTTAATCAGCTCGCCCGGGAATATGCCAGGCGAACGTTGACTTTTCTTGTATATGGTCAAGTTTCCTTCCTACAGTATCAGCAGCCGGGCCAGATTACACTTTGTAGCGGAAAGTTCATTTCCAAGTCTTATCCAAAACGCACGTTGTTGCCAGAGAATCACAAGTGTAGAATGAACACTAGCAGGGAGAAAACGTGATCAAGCGCTATGAACACAGACAAGTCGGATATTTGATCATAATTGCATTAACTGTTGGCCTGCTTTTGATTGCAGCTCTCATGGCTATGCAGGGTTTTGGTTGGATTGCTTTCACAGCTCTGATTATTCTTGGAGCTTCCCTCGTGTTGTTCGCCAGCCTAACGGTAGTGCTTTGGGAAGACCTCCTAGAAATTCGATTCGGGCCGGGTATAATTCGAAAGAAGTTCCACTTGAAAGATATTGAATCATGCCATATCGTACCAGGTTCTGTTAGTTTAAAAAAAGAGGTCGGCTTGTCTGATTTCCTGTACTCACCTCTTCTGGAATAAGGCCTCTAAGTATTCTGTCCAAGTAAGGCCTTAGTAGCACAACCTACAAAAACAGGTCCTCTGTCAAAGGTTTCTTAACCACTTATTTTGGGGTGACTCCTCAAATTCGTGATTATCTGGACAACAAACAAACCGAGCATGATGAGCCCCCACACCAAAGAGGTTTTCCACGGCATCACCACAAATCCATAGTTCATCGCGTAATAGAGACCTAAGTAGGGCACTAGCCACTTCCAGTTTTTCTTCCAATTCTCACGAAAATTGATTTTCAAAACGTAGTCAAATAGCCATTCTACGAGTAAATAGGCCAAGAAGATCCCCAGAAAGATGCTATATCGCACGGTTTTTTGTTCTTGTGCAACCAAGATAATGCCATATATGGCGGGTATCGCTAAGAGGAAATATATCCACCCGATTCGCTGCAGGAGGGCTAATCTATTCTTCCGAATCAGGAAGATGAAAATCAAAAAGACACTATTTACCAGCCCGAGGATGAAGAAGAATAGTTCCAACATAGTTAGTCACTTCCTTCGATGGCTAGCTCTCAATAGAATTCTGTGGTCTGGGTATCTGTTACTATACTTGACGACCACAGCGACTCTCAAGGTTGTGGTTGAATGAAAATCGGGATGTCTGTATGGACTTAGCCATGAAGAAATCCTCTTCTCATTTGAGATAAACGTCACAAAATGAGTGGTTGTTGAACCCGCACCGCGCAGCGGTCAACAATCCAACTTTGTGTTGCCCGAGGGTCAACAAAAACTTATCTTCAGATTGCTTCGTCATCACAGACCCAAACCAGTATCCAATGGAGTTATTTACCGAGCCATTGGCGCATTTCTCTGATATCAAGGTCAGCTTGCAGGGATCCGTCCAGTTCATCGGCTACCGGTCTT
>CAZQZA010000156.1:0-2185 GCA_964597725.1 uncultured Dehalococcoidales bacterium
ACCAGTATGGAGATGTTTACCTTCTCGGCTGGTGAAGCCTATATGATTCGTAATGGTAAGCTTGCTGAGATGTTACGACCGGTGGTGCTCACCGGCAATGTGTTTACTACCCTTCACAATATAGATGCTATTGGAAATGACCTGGAGATGAACCAGGGTGGTGGCTGTGGTAAGGGGGAGCAGGTGCCCCTGCCCGTTTCTAATGGTAGCCCCCATATCCGGATTCGCCACTGTTTGGTTGGAGGCAGGTAAATGGAAAATATCCTTGCCCAGGCTAAAAGCGTAGCTGAAGAAGCCGAGGTCTTTATGATTTCCTCCGAGGAAACCTCAGTTCGGTTTGAAGCTAACCGCCTGAAGCATATTCAGAGCAAGCAGAGTAGTAGCGTGGCTCTGCGTATTGTCCGACAGGGCAGGGTTGGCTATGCGATGACCACGGAGCTGGGCGATAGCCAGAACCTGGTCAATATGGCGGTGGAAACGGCGCAGTTTGGCATGCCCGCCAAGTTTGAGTTTCCTTCCCTCACTTCTTACCCCGGGGTTGAAATCTTCGACCCTGATGTAGAGGTATCCGTGGAGGAAATGATTGAGCTTGGTGAAGAGCTTATCGTTATAGTCAGAGGGCATACCCCGGATATTGTATGTGAGGCAGAAGTAACCAGGGGTGTAATCTCAGTCCATATTATGAATTCTCGCGGTGGACGGGCAGAGTATAGAGAAAGTGCCTTTGGTCTGGGTGTGGGGGGCAGTCTCATCCGCGGCACGGATATGCTGTTTGTCGGCGAGAGCCAGAGCTCCTGCCATTCCCTGACCAGACCTGGGGATATTGCTGAGGTAGTGCTTCAGCAGCTTGAGCTAGCCAAAAACCTAGCCTCAGTGCCAAGTCGGTCTCTACCCGTAGTCTTTACTCCCAACGGGGTAGCTAGCGCCTTAATCTCACCCCTGATGGCGGCTTTCAATGGCAAGACAGTTTTAGAGGGGGCTTCACCGATAGGCAACAGGCTTGGTCAGCAGGTTTTTGATGAAAAACTGTGGTTGTGGGATGACCCCACTATAGACTACCGCCCTAGTAGTCGCCCCTGCGACGACGAGGGTGTAACCAGTCAACGCACCCCACTCGTTGAGCAGGGGAGGGTAGCCAATTTTCTTTACGACCTGCAAACCGCCGCTCTAGCCAACACTCGGAGCACAGGTAATGGTAGTAGAAGTCGGGGTGGCTTACCGGCTCCCTCACCCAGTGCCTTTATAATTGCGCCGGGCGACACCACCTTTGCTGAAATGGTAAGCGACATAAAGGAAGGGTTGGTTATTGAGTTTCTAATGGGTGCGGAACAGGGCAATATTTTGGGTGGCGATTTCAGTGGGAATGTTCTTTTAGGTTATAAAGTGGAAAGTGGTAAAATAGTAGGTAGGGTTAAAGATACCATGGTTTCAGGGAATGTCTATCAGGTCCTTAAACAGATAGCTATCGGCAGTGAAGCCAGGTGGGTAGGCAGCTCTTTACAAACTCCGCCACTTTACTGCCCCAGCCTGTCAGTGGCGAGTAAGGGATAGCACCAGTAATTGAGGTGAGGAGGAGATTGAAGTAGATCATAATGAAAAAACCGCAAACAAACTATGCATTTATTGATGGCAATAATCTTCACTTAACTATAGTTAATTTGGGGTGGGCATTAGATTACAGAAGATTTAGAGTGTATCTGAGTGAACATTATGGTATCGGCAAGGCATATTACTTTGTTGGTTACGTGCCTGAAAACGTTAGTCTTTATGTGTCGCTTCAATCCTATGGCTACGTGTTGGTGCATAAACCAACATTAAAGCTTAAAGATGGTAAGTTGAAGGGTAATTGTGATGCAGAGTTAATTCTACAGGCGATGATAGACTTGAATAAGTATGAGAAAGCGGTATTAGTTACTAGCGATGGTGATTTTTACTGCTTAGTTCACTACTTACGCCAAAAGGATAAATTAGAATGCGTGTTGGCTCCTTGTAAAGATGCGTGTTCTCATTTATTAAGAAAGGCTGCCCAAAAAAAGATAGCGTATGTGGATGATCTAAGAGGGAAATTAGAATATGAAAAGAAAAGAACCCTATAAGGACGGAACCTCATAGTGGGCTTTTCATCGTGATTCTATATAGAGACTAGCATAAAAGTAGACTGTTGTCAATAGGTATTTGACGGATT
>CAZQZA010000157.1:0-2161 GCA_964597725.1 uncultured Dehalococcoidales bacterium
CGATACTATTCACAATCTCACAAAAGTCAATCATACATACCCTCCTTTTCCAGAGTCATCTTAGCTCATTTTAGGCTGGAGACATTAATCGCTTGACTTTACTATTTCTCGAGCATGCTTAAGGGCACGCTCTCTTTCGGCACGAACTAAACCGGTGTTGGCGACCAAGTCCAACAAGGCAAGCAGTGCTTCATGGGTACCAAGGCTACCGAGCTGTTCAATGGCTTTGGTCCTTAGCTCGGCGGCAAGTTGCAAGTCGGTGGCAATAGTAACCAGCTTGGTTAGTTCACTAGGCTTTTCTGCCATTTTGTCTCTCCTTTAGTTCTACTTGATGCAGGCAAGTGAATACTATTTATACTTATTCTACCCTTTATAGTATCATTCTTCAATAGGGCGTACTCGTCCAGTACAGTAGTGAAAGGGAAAGTTTTTACTAGTTCAATAACTCTTTCGAGAGACCTCTTTACCTTGGTTATCGTAAAGCACGGCTACGTCAGGCTCAGTATTATTCCAAATAGCTTTGGGGTATTCAAACCTGAATCCTCCCCACTCGGGGTGATACTCGTTGGTATAAATGCGGATGCTTTTACCTGGAGCCAAGATGTAAGATGGGAAAGTGAATGATGGGTACCCGTCTGACATATCCATTAGCACACAACCAGTCAAATCTTGAGGCTTGTCTCCGAGATTGGTGATTTCTACATATTCGTCAGACTCTACATTAGGTACCAGGCCATCATAAAAAATCTCAGTAATTTCAACATTTTCAACTTCAATAGATTGTGGTATAGTAGGCGGAGCCCAAATTCCTATTTTGTCCTGCCTTGCCTCTGCCTCGGCTTTCTCTAGAGCGTCTTGGTACTTAGTATCAGGTTCGTAGGCTTTAGCCCAAGCAAGCCCCTGCCTTACCAGTTCAGCATTGACGAAGATATCACCAACATAAACATAGCGTAGAAGTCTTCCGTATTTGTCAGTTTCGGAGACGTCTTTCTCCAGCCGAACGGTTTTCCCTTCTAGTAGCTGCCGATTATATCTAGTGGCCTCTTGCGCCAGGGCACAATATTCGGCTCGCTTATCGTCCAGTTCTGGCGTATCTATGCCAATATAGCGAATCTTGTGTAGCGAGCCACCAATGTTAGCTTCAATGGTGTCGCCATCAATCACCCTGGTGACTAGAGGAGCGGTAGGCGCTACACAACCAATGGTTAAAATTAGGAGAAGTAAGACCAAGGTAACACTAAAGTATTTTGTCTTCATTTTATGTCTCCTTATCTCACACGAGCGGTCTCTTCGCTGGTATGCCGGGGCGGCGGGGATATTGCTGGGGTGTTGGCGAAACCTTGTCAATTATTGCTAACTGGCGCTCATCGGTAAACTCTTCCAGGTCAATCCCTTTTACCTCTCGTAATTTGCCACCCAACAGGCTGATTGCCTTGGCAGCTTGGCTTATCTCTGGTTCGATAGCCCCCTTTTTCTGAGCAATAAAGCTGCCACCAATAGTGGTAAGGGGTAGGGTTAATTCAACCAGCGTCGGTAGTGGGGCAACACCTCGGGCAAGCACAATGTTGAATTTCTCCCGATATTGAACCAGGTGGGCGACTTCCTCAGCCCGACCAACTACGATTTCAATATTATCCAGTTCCAGCTTGGGACAAAGGTGGTGTAAAAAGGCGGCTTTTTTAGCTGTGGCTTCAAGTAACACCAGCTTTATCTCAGGGAAAAGAATTTTAAGGGGTAATCCCGGTATGCCAGCACCGGTGCCGACATCAATAAGGTAGAGGTCGGACTTACTTATCGGTGGCTTAAAAGCCAAGGTTACCGTGAGTGAATCAAGGAAATGCTTTATCTGCACCTCTTCGTAGTCGGTTATGGCGGTAAGGTTGACTCGCTGGTTCCAGTCTATCAGCTCTTGATAATAGGTATAGAACTGCTCAAGCTGTCTTGGGCTAAGCTGTAGCCCTAGTTTTTTGGCTCCAGTGATAAGCCTGTCCATAGTATTAAATGTCCCAATGTTGCCTGAATTATAGCATCGCTACTGCCACTGAAGAAAGCTTTGGGATAGGTTATTATTTAACCCTATCCCCTTTATCCCCTTCCCCTTATCAAGGGGAAGGGGAAGATTTATTTAGAGGGACTTCGTCCCTCTTGGTACCCTATTATT
>CAZQZA010000158.1:0-2149 GCA_964597725.1 uncultured Dehalococcoidales bacterium
CTCCATATAAATTCTCCACTTTCTCGGTTAAAAACTCTACAGCAACTTAATAAATTCATTTGCTGATAATCCTGCTTGACGGATAATGGCTCGCAGTGTTCCTCTATCCAACTACTTGTGAAGAAGCACAACTAATTGGGAAAATGGTTCATCTCACCTGAGTGTCACGTGACTACCTTCTTATCTTTTAAAATAGAAACCTGCTTTTTTCAAAGCCTTGATACACTTTCCACCTGACAAGACAGGGAGCTTGCTCATACTACTACCACTGATACCTCGAACTTCTCTTCAGGTATAGGTAGGTTATCCTCTTCAAGAGAGTGGATATAGCAGTTTATAGCTTCCTTGATGTTTTTTAATGCCTCCTCCTTTGTTTTCCCCTGGCTAATACAACCGGGCAAACTAGGGCATTCAACTACCCAAGAACCATCCTCCCCAAAATATAAAATAACCTCTCGCATCTCTCCTCCCACTTATCTGATCACTTATAACAACCATACTGCTAAGCTGCCGTAGCGTCAATACCAGATTGTCCTCGGCGATAAAAACTTTTGGGAAAGAGTCAGCCAAGAATAAATTCTGCCACGGCTTTATTCTTCGTCTAAATCTGCCTCAAGCGCTGAAGTGAAATCCTGGTGTTTCCCTTCTCCCAACTGGCCAGCTACAGTATTCTCTTTACGTCCTTACTTGACTGTAAGACCTCTGGCTTTGCATAGAAAATGTGACCATTCAGATGCTGTGACCACCTTGAATTGCCTCTCACAAACTCATATGGTATCTGCCAAATCTCCTGAATATTGAATTTCTGATCGAAAATCACTGCTATTAGGTAATCAAATAACTTTTGATCGAGATCCCGAATAACACTAAGTTGGCGCGAGGCATTGTGCCTTGTAACCCGCCTTCCTTTGATTTGATACCTATGGCCCTCAGCGTCCAAAGCGTCATAACCTCTTTCTTCCTTACCTGCTCGTTTAAGCCTCAAATGCTCACCTGCAACCTTTTCATCATAGTCTGCAACTGGGTTGTTACTGGTTCGGATTACCTGTCTGTGGCGAAGCTCCTCCATTAGATCAGCATATAACCGTAGAAGGTTCGACTCGCTCAAAGACTCTAACTTAGATATTTTACCCATACTAGCCTCTCTGACGCTTGAAGAAATGGTGTTGAATGTCATCCCATGCCAACCGGGATAGGTATAACCTAGAGATCACTCTAAGAAAGGCTCAATACCCAGTTTCTCCATTAAGGCATTTACTAGCTCAAAGGCTTCTCTCTGAACCCTGGCTCTCTCCTCGCTATCTGCAATCTCCAGAAAGTCTGCTACCCAGGTTGGTCCTATTCCATCAACTATGGCAAATTTTGTTTTGATCTTTCCCATGCCTTCCCGTGCCAGCCTGTTCCTCTCCAGCGGCCTTATCGCCTCCACCAAGACTGTCAGCCCTCCGGGATAGTTTCGGCAACAGTAATAGATATCGTATGCATCTTTTTCTTTCATCCGTTCCCAGAGCGTCATGCCTTTCATTACCAGAAAGGATCCAACGGAAGGTACCTTAACGGTTACCTTGTTTTTAGCGCCACCTGGTAAAGTGCCAGCTAGATTGACCCTTACTGCATTATCGAAAACGAGGTCGCACCCTCTGGCTTTTCTAGCTTGAGCGTCCTGTATTTTTTGGTGGCGATGTCCCTTTCCAGTGCCACCATATTCTCCAGCCAGCAGGTCAATCTCCACAGTCATTTTGCTTCCAGATTCACCATCTACATCTCTATAAAAGATAAAGGGTTGCTCCCCTTCCTTCTGGTAGTAGCCTCTGGTGCTCAAGGTTTTGGCAATTGTCTTGTAAGTATCATCCGAAATACGCCTGAAATCTAAGGCAAGGTCTATATCCAACGTACCTAAGTGTTTCTCCTTAGCAGAAGAGATAAGAAGCGAAGGGACATTCCCTCCCACAATAACAACATTTTCTCGAAATTCGCCCAAGACCGTCATTATCTCCAGCAATACAGAAAAACAAGCCTGGACTTCCACTTCAGGATAATCGCTTTGTTTTACCATTGAGGCTTTATCCTCTGCTCAAGGAG
The DNA here is from genome assembly GCA_964597725.1 of uncultured Dehalococcoidales bacterium. GTDB lineage: Bacteria > Chloroflexota > Dehalococcoidia > Dehalococcoidales > JAUVZE01 > CAZNEL01. Next base: position 2,083 of record CAZQZA010000158.1, read on the forward strand.
AAAATTGGCTGATTCCTCACCACGCCCTTTATATCCCACAAGGTCAAGATAGAGTTGCACATCGCAG
>CAZQZA010000159.1:0-2126 GCA_964597725.1 uncultured Dehalococcoidales bacterium
CATTGACTGCTGGTTTGTTGCCTCTATTGGTGCAACCTCTGTCGTCTCTTGCCTCTCAAACTGAGTGACCGTAGCCGAGGGGCAACCGCAGGGAAGCTTTTCCATAGTCTGATTCTCTTTCTCCAGATGGAGCTTCGTTGCCTCCTCATCAAAATGCTCGGCGGTTCTCTCCTCAATGGTGATGGCTCCCTGGGGGCATTCCCCGAGACAGGCGCCGAGTCCATCACAATATGTCTCGCTAATGAGTTTCGCCTTGCCATCAATAATCTGCAGGGCACCCTCGGCACAGGCTGGTACGCAGGCACCACAGCCGTTACACTTCTCCTCGTCGATTCTTACGATTTTCCTTATAGTTTTTGTTGTCATTGCCTGCCTCCTTAATAGTTCATGAGAGGATAAACCCGGCTAGTCCTCCCCTCTCAACTCCTTCCACCTCTCCTCCCCCAGGCATTGACGGGCAGAAGCGCACCAGTCGATGCAGGAAGGTATTTTCTCACGGTAAACCATCTCGCCACACTTCTGGCACTTTATTTTTATTTCGTCGGAAAAGATTTCAACCTCGGCGCCACAATTCGGGCATTTGTGTAGTGACACTCGTAGTTTCCTGAAATCCTGGCCGGGACATTTGCTAGTCATTCCTGTCGACCTCTTCTACTGGCGAATATTTCGGTTTTAACTTCTACACCAATAGTACAACTTGTTGACATCACCGACTATGATTTGAATCATATATAGTGGGGAGTTATTAGTAGTTGTTTGCGTTAGGGAGATAAACCGAAGTGGTAGAATTGTCTTGTAGTTCTATACTCGTGGTGGCCCTTCGCTCAGCAGCCTGAGTTTCTCCTCATTAAGGATAATCACTTCACCACGAACGGAACGAATAATTCCCCTGTCCTTCAGGTGGCTCATCACCCGGATCGCCGTCTCGGTAGTGGTTCCGGTCATATCGGCGATCTCCTGTCGGGTAAAGGGGAGAGTAAGGCCAAGCTTTGAAGAAAGCATAAGCAGTACACTGGCAAGGCGCTGCTCAACTCTCTCCCCGGCAAGGTCTCTAAGGCGGCCCTGGGCATCCCTGAGCCGCCCCCCTAAGACATTAATAATCCTCAGAGCTACCTGAGGACGATTAGCAAGAAAAGATAGGAGGTCTTCTCTCTTAATTCCCACTACTTTTGTTTCAGCTACGGCTTGGGCTGAAGCGGGATAGGGCTTATTCTCAAAGACAGCCACCTCGCCGAACATTTCGCCGGGGCCGAAAAAGGCGATAATAAACTCCCTCCCTAAAGAGGAATGTTTAACAACCTTCACTTTGCCTTTGGCAACGATATAGAACCATTCCGGGGCATCTCCATCCCAGAAGATGAACTCGTTTGGCACGAAACTACGCTCGATGGTAAGGTTAGCCAGTTCACCGAGTTCATCATCATTCAAGCTGGAGAAAACAAATGAGCGCCTTAGAATCTGAGCCTTTGCGCTATCCTGCAACTTGGTAACTCTCCTTCAAAGGTAGCTCTCTGTATAAAGTATATTCCCGTGGATGAATTATAGCACAAACAATTTCTAGTTCGCTGTCAATCATTTGCGATGCTTAGAGCCCCTCAGCCCGCGTGCTTTTAACAGGAAATCTTGGCATCTTGCATGGGCAAGTGTAAGATTCAGCGCCTATCAGTTGAGCTTCAAACCATCTCTATTCAGTCCAAAATACTGAACCTACTTCTTTTCCTCGGCTAGATATTTCTCTGGGTTCTGGTCAAAGGCTTTCTTGCAGCCCACCGCACAGAAGTAGTATTTCTTTCCCTGGTACTCGGAGGTAGCTGCTGCCTTACTTTCTTCCACCTCCATCTTACAGACAGGGTCAATTGCCATTGGGACACCTCCTATTAATTAATTGCCAAACTTGGCTGGCTTAAACCTTCTCAGACGCAGCGAGTTCATTACCACGGTTATGGAGCTAGCGGCCATAGCCGCTGCGGCTAGAATCGGGTTCAGGAACCCATAGTTGCCCAGAATGAAATGAAGCCCTGAGGGTACACCGGTTTGCCCGAAGGCAAGGTACAATACCCCGGCCGCTACCGGGATGAGGGCGGTATTGTAGGCAAAAGCCCAGAAGAGGTTCTGCTTAATCGTCC
>CAZQZA010000160.1:0-2095 GCA_964597725.1 uncultured Dehalococcoidales bacterium
TACTGCTCATGCTTTCGGCAAAGCTTGGCCCTACCCTCCCCTTTACCCGACAGGACATCGCTGACATGGTGGGCACTACTACCGAGACGGCAATCCGGGTTATGAGCCACCTGAAGGACAGAGAGATTATTCGTTCTACTCGTGGTAAAGTGATTATCCTCGATAGGGAGAAACTCAGGCTGCTGAGTGAAGGGCCACCACGAGTATAGAACCATAAGACTATCCGGCTACCTCAATTTATCACCCGCATGTCAACAATTATTGATGACTTTCTGCTCTATATGATTCAAATCATAGTTGTCGATGCCAATAAGTTGTACTATTGGTGTAGAAGTTAAAACTCAAATAGTCGCCGGTAGAGGAGATGACAGGAATGACCAGCAAATGTCCCGGCCAGGATTTCAGGAATCTACGGGTGTCGTTGCACAAATGCCCGAATTGCGGCGCTGAGGTTGAAATCTTTTCCGACGAAATAAAAGTAAAGTGCCTGAAGTGTGGTGAGATGGTTTATCGTGAGAAGATACCTTCCTGCATCGACTGGTGCGCTTCAGCCCGTCAATGCCTGGGAGAGGAGAGATGGAAGGAATTGAGAGGTGAGGACTAGTAGAGCCTATTCTCTCAAGAACCATTAAGGATGTAGGCAATGACAACAAAGACTTTGAGGAAAATCATAAGAATTGACGAAGAGAAGTGTAACGGCTGTGGTGCCTGCGTGCCAGCCTGTGCTGAGGGTGCCCTTCAGATTATTGATGGCAAGGCAAAACTCGTTAGCGAGATATATTGTGATGGCCTCGGTGCCTGCCTCGGGGAATGCCCCCAGGGAGCCATCACCATTGAGGAGAGAGACGCCGAGGAGTTCGATGAGGAGGCGGTGAAGCTCCATCTGGAGGAGGAGAAGCATACTATGGAAAAGCTCCCCTGCGGTTGTCCCTCGGCTACGGTCACTCAGTTTGAGATGAGAGAGGCGGCAGACCAGCAATCAATGCTCAGTCACTGGCCAGTACAGCTTACCCTTGTCCCACCGACAGCGCCTTTTCTGCAGGGAGCTGACCTTGTGTTGGCAGCGGATTGTGTTCCTTTTGCCTATGCCGGCTTTCACCAGGAATTCTTGAAAGACCACAGCCTGTTAGTTGCTTGCCCCAAACTGGATGACTTCCAGGCCCACCTGAAGAAGCTGACCGACATTCTGAGCCATTCCCAGGCGAAAAGCCTGACGGTGGTGCACATGGAGGTGCCCTGTTGCGCGGGATTGACTTTTATGGTAAAACAAGCAATGCAGTCAGCCGGCAAAGATATCCCCCTTAAGGAGGTAACTATCGGAATTAGGGGTGACCTCAAGCCATAATAAGGAGGTGGGAAATGAATCTTAAGGCTCTATACAAGCTAGGTTACGGTCTATATGTTGTATGCTCAAGAAAGGGAAATAAGCTCAACGGGCAAATTGCCAATACCGTGTTTCAGATAACTTCGGAGCCGCCGACTATTGCTGTGAGCATCAACAAGGACAATTTAACCCATGAGTTTATCAAGGAAAGTAAGGTGTTGGCGGTCTCAGTCCTCTCTCAAGATACGCCTCTCTCTTTCATTGGTCACTTTGGCTTCAAGTCAGGCCGAGACATAAATAAGCTTGAGGGCATTAACTATAAAATAGGTGAGGCTCAGGCTCCGGTGATCACTGACAATGCCCTCGCTTATCTGGAAGCCAGGGTGATTCAAGAGGTAGACGTGGGAACGCATACTATTTTTATAGGAGAGCTTGTGGGAGCAGATGTCCTTAGAGAAGGCGAGCCAATGACCTATGCCTATTATCATCAGGTCAAACGGGGTACTACTCCCAAGGCAGCTCCCAGCTATATTGAGGAGAAAAAGGAGGCACCCAAAATGGTAAAATACAAGTGTACCGTTTGCGGCTATATCTATGACCCGGAACTGGGGGACCCCGATGGCGGTATAAAACCGGGCACACCCTTTGAGGAAATACCCGACGACTGGGTATGTCCTGTCTGTGGGGCCGCCAAGGATGAGTTTGAAAGGATGGAGTAAGATGAAACCAAGAGAGATAAAGCCAGGGATTTATTCGGTTGGAGCTATTGAC
>CAZQZA010000161.1:0-2094 GCA_964597725.1 uncultured Dehalococcoidales bacterium
GCGGCCTTAGCCACCATATACTCAAGGCTATTGAAACCGAGGATGAGTCTGAGCTCGATCCAGGTGAGCCGATAATAGTCTGGGATGAGGACTATGCAGAAGCTCTCCAGGCAGTCGCAGACGATGAACTAAGCGGCTTTCTGGTCTTTCCTGAAGATTTTACCAAAGGGATATCACTGGGCTACGGCAGCAATATTGAGGTCGTCGCCGATCCGGAGGCCACTTATGACCGGGCTGCCCTAAACTCGATGGCCGAGGCTATCGCCTCCCAGGTTGGTTTCCAGCAAGTGGTTAGGGAAGCCATCGCCGGGCTGATGCTTGAAGGGTGGTTTGAATCTCCAGATGATGTGGCTCGTATCGGACAGGAGATGCCGGAACTACTGTCCATGCAGGGAGGTGTGCCTACGAGGCCGTCACTCATAGAATACGGGGTGGAGAAGGTAGGTGAAGTGGAAGGGGAGGAGCCATCGAACTATGTCATCCCGGGCTATCTGGTAATGTTTGTCTTTTTTACCGCCGCGCTCTCCGCCGAAAACATAGTACGTGAGCGCCAGAATCGTACATTGGAAAGGATGTTGGCTGGCTCAGTGAGACGGGAGTCCATTCTGGGGGGCATATTCGCCGGCACCGCGGCCAAAGGACTGATTCAGTTATTGATATTCTGGACGCTAGGGATTTTAGTCTTCAACATAGACCTTGGACTCTCTCCAGCCGCCGTAATCCTCCTTTCCCTTCTGATGGTGATTATGTCTTCAGCCTTTGCCATCATGTTGGCTACCCTAGTCAAGACCCAGCGCAGTGCTGGCTCGCTAGCTTCGATCACTTCGCTGGTGCTGGCACCACTCGGTGGATGCTGGTGGCCACTCTTTATCCTCCCCAAATGGATGCAATTTATAGCTAAAATAACCCCTCATGGTTGGGCCACCACTGGCTTTAATAAGTTGTTGGTCTTCAGCGCTGATTTCAGTGCGGCGGTTCCGGAGATGTTGGCCCTGCTAGGTTTTGCTGCTTTATTCGGCATGGTTGCGGTGTGGCGTTTCCGTACTAGCGCGGTCTAATTAATGCCATAACAGCGATGGTACAGAAAACGATGTCTATCTCTCAGATTCTAACGAACGGATCTTTTCGTCAGAGTGTTAGACGTGAATTTCTTGTTCCCAGGCCCAGGCTAATGGGTATCTAAAATCAAGCACCACGCTAAAGCTGGATTGCTTTGGTCTACTATCCTGTTTTTAGATTTGGTGATTACCCCATGGGAGCGAGTAAATTGGGGTATAGCAAGGTATAAAATACCACTGGGCTAGTCCCCACTTGCCGATGATTCTCTCATTTGCCGGTCAGTTTTCCCAAAGTCATAAGCAGCAATAGCTAAATCGACCAGATACCAAATCCCACCACCACCCAGTGTTAGCAGCTTTACAATACCCCATCCCACTTGCCCTTTGTAAAAGCGGTCTACACCCAAATAGCCAGCTAAGAAGGACATTATGAGTATGGTTAGCTGTCGCCTCCATTCGTTCCTTTGTTCCATTTTACACCTCCTTTCTTGTTTTCCTGATGTACTAGCTATCCTAAATATGTTGTATATCCCGTATATGCTACTTGTCAACTTGTTTCTATGGTATAGTCACATTAAATCATCTATGACTCAGTGCCAGACGCTCTATCAACTTGGTGCCTTGCTCAAGGTGCCTTGCTCAAGGTGCCTTGCTCAAGGTGCCTTTCGCCGGGCCTCCGCAGCCAACAAGGATAGCAGCGACCAGCAATAAAAGGAGACCTGAGCTGGACAGAACAGGAAATGCCTTCATTTGTGACACACCCTCTTTTACTCAGGTCTACGAATTTCCAAGCCAAACCAAAAAGGGCACCAGCCATCGCCTTCATTATTTAGCGATTCCGATGCCCCCGTTTCACCCCTATCAACTCCCAAACCTACCATAAAACTGCGTTATCTCAATATAGATGTTTACTCTTACTTGGGTTGTGTTTTAGCCTTCGACTGTGTTCCAGCTTTTGGTGGCGTTCCAGCTAGCGCTTCGCCAAGTCCCAGAACATTAATCAGCCTTGACTGGTCGGATACAACCAGCTTAGTAT
>CAZQZA010000162.1:0-1986 GCA_964597725.1 uncultured Dehalococcoidales bacterium
ACCTCAATACGACACCTTGCCCCGGCTAGCTCCCTGCCCTGCAGTGCTGAGTTGTAGGTGCCGCTTAACTTACTGGTGACCTGAATAGAGACTATTTCATCGGTCTCTTGTGATAGTTTACTATAGACATCAGCAAAGTCAGCTGGCGCTGGCTGGGAGGTGGTAGGGTGAATCGGGCTTGCCACCAGTTTCTGGTAAAACTCATCCTGACTTATATCCACTCCATCCCGGTAAACCTCTTCCCCAAAGCGTACATAGGCTGGCACCACTGTAATCCCGAGCTGCTGAACTATCTGGGGTGGCAAGTCAGCAGTACTATCAGTAACAATCTTAACTGTCATAAAACTCCCCTCGCCTCGGCTTGCTCACTACTCTCTATCTCCCAATACGGCGACGAGTAGTAGACCGGGACCAGCGTGTGTGCCAATTACTGGAGTTGTCTTCGACCGGTAAATACGGTCCTTGGGAAATTTACGGTTGAGCTGCTCAACTAGCGCCTCCGCATCATCAGGGCAGGCAGCATCCTCTACCGCCATCTCCTCAATATAGGAATAGCTCATGGCAAAGTTATATAAATAGTCTAGTGCCTTAGCCCGAGAGCGCGTTCTGCCAGCCGGCTCAACTACGCCATCTTTTATAGTTATAATGGGATTCACCTTAAGCATTGACCCCAGAAAAGCTTGGGCCTTGCCAATGCGCCCACCCCTTTTGAGATACTCCAGTGTATCAAAAGCGGCTCGAAAATCTACACGAGAGATAGTCTTTCGGGTTATATCCATCACCTCATCCAGGCTAGCCCCAGCCTGAGCCGCCTTAGCTGCCTTCATGACTATGAACCCCTGTGCCATAACAGCCCATTGTGAATCAATCACCTCCACCCGGCATTTCCGCTTCATTAATCCGATACTTTGTAACGCCACCTCATGGGTACCACTGAGCTTGGAAGAAAGAATAATAGACAGGATTTCGTCTGTCTCCTCAGCCAGCCTGCTATATGCGTCAGCAAAAGCCTGAGGTGTTGGCACTGAAGTAACCGGGAGGGTTTCACTGTGCGATAGCTTGTCGTAGAACTGCTCAGCCGTCAGGTCAATGCCATCACGGTAGACCTCAGTACCGAAGCGAACATTCAGTGGAATTACTGTAATCCTCAGCTCCTCAACTACCTCAGATGGCAAATCAGCCACACTATCAGTGATAATTTTGACTGTCACAGCTAAAATCTTCTTTATTACTCTACTGAAACAATAAAGTTATAGTGAGGCTGACCGCCCTTAACTACCTCAACCTGAAGTTGCGGGTGTTGTTGACAAATAGTTAAACTAATCTGTTCTGCTTCAGCTGGCTTAGTATCAGCCCCATAGTAGATGGTAATGACTTCAGCTTCATCTAAATCTAGCTTAGCTAATACCTCATTAAGAACATCGGTGGTATTATCACCTACGGCTACCAGTTCGTCGTCGAGAAAGCCCATAGCCTGTTTCTTCTTAATATTAAATTCTCCTATCTTGGTGGAGCGTATTGCCCGAATAACCTCAATAGACCTTACTGCTGATTTGGCTTTTTCCATAAGCTGAGCATTTGCCTCCAGGTCAGCCTCATAGTCAAAGGCTAAAAGTGTTGCTACTCCCTGCGGAATTGTTTGCGTAGGCACCACCTCAATAGTTTTGGTAGTTAGAGATTGGACTTGATTAGCCGTAAGCACTATATTCTTGTTATTAGGTAGAATAATAACTTTATCTGATACTACTGACTCTACCGCCTGGAGCAAATCCTTGGTGCTGGGGTTCATTGTCTGTCCACCGGGAACAACAACTGCTCCCAGGCTCTTGAAAACCTCAGTGAGCCCATCTCCAGCAGCAACGGCAATGATGGCGATGTCAACCGCTGGTGCTCTCTCTTTCTGCATTTCTAGAAAGTCTTGGTGTTGCTCATCCATATTCCGTATGTTTATTTCATGCATAGTACCGAGCGAGCCAAGGTAGTGAA
>CAZQZA010000163.1:0-1931 GCA_964597725.1 uncultured Dehalococcoidales bacterium
TGATAGACCACTGCTGCATGGGCTTAACATCACCCAGAATCTTGATATCTATTCCGGAGTCACCCAGGTTGTTCACCCGCAGAGCGTAAGGAGCGCTTACAATCTGTTTGCCCCAGCTCTCATCGGCAGCTAACTCCTGGCCCACGCGGTTTATCACGCTTATGGCGTGGTCGAGGTCAGTGCCGTAGGCTACTGACACATCAAGGTTAACCCTGGCAAAATGCCTGGTGTAGTTGCTGGCGACTTTAATCTCGCCGTTAGGTACATGGTGGACTATGCCATCCAAGTCGCGGAGGACCGTTTTCCTCAAGTTTACTTCCTCCACAAGTCCAGCGATATCAGCTACCTTGGCCACGTCCCCCACACGATACTGGTTTTCCATGATGATAAAGATACCGGCAATAAGGTCTCTTATCAGGTACTGGGCACCGAAGCCAACTGCTATGCCAGCAATACCTAAGCCAGCCAGTATCGGCGCAATATTTAAACCAAGCTCAGACAGAATCATAAACAGGATAATTATGACAATGATAATTTTTCCTGCCCCCATGAAGACAGAGAGGAGGGTATTCGTTCTTTTCTTCATCCCCTCTTTACTTTCCTTCTCTCTGTGCTGGGCTACACTATGGCGCACCAGCGGTGGTAAAAAGTATTTCAGGGCGTACCATAGTACAACCCCCGCGAGTAATATAACGAGAATGCCAGAGCCCTGCTCCAGGAGCCACCTTTCTATCGTTTCTGAAGTTACTATCGCGTGGACGCCCTCCTGTGATAAAGTGATTGCTACTAGTGCCAGCATAGCAATGGCGAATGTAACTCCTTCAATAACCCAAAAGGCGATGTTTATAATTCTGCGCGTTTTATTCTGCCATTTCTCTGGCAGGGCTGCCTTAATCTTACCCCTCCCCCAATCTCTAAAGAACAGCAGCAGGATTAGCACGAAGGCTGAGATGATTAGTATCCACACACTATTAGAGGTAAACCATTCCCACATAATAACAGCCTCCTCTGATTGATTGAACCTATTATACCACTAATCGGAGGAGGCTGACTCAAATTTCTGAATTCTGACTAAATTGTTGGTGGCCCTGGCTGCGTATCTCGTGTTTAAGTCCAGCCAGTTAAATCTTATCCTATCTCCTGTATGCCGTATTTCATTGTAAGAAACGTTTTAGGGCTTCGGGTAACTTATCAGCGTCGTTGGTTACTGCCGGTATAACCGGTGGCTGACCGTTGGTTTCCATGATGCTTGTTCCTTCAGCGCCCAGTAGAAATTCAAGCCAGGCGATGGCCAGTTCCTGTCGGGGGAAATCTTTCGGTATGGTGACACCATAAACCACGGGCGCTCCCGTTACTGTTATTTTCGTACCTGGTTCTGTCCCGGCAATTTCTACCTGCGCTTGAGCGTAGAAATCTTTGAAGTTTGCGTCAGCGAGATTAATCTCTGGGGGCAGCTTTACGTGTTTTAAGCTGTGCTGGGCTGCCACCGAGGTATATTCAAAGGCATAATCCAGGTCCCCCGATTCCAGAAGGGCAATAAGCTCTACTGACTTGGGTCTCATCAAATCTCCAGCGGTTTCGTAGAGCTTGTTATAGAGGCCGGGTGCATTATAGTGTTCCTCGGCAAGCTGCCATACCATCAGCGTTCGGTAGCCACAGGGGTCTTGGTCAGGGTCGCTACGCCCGTAGGTTACGCCTTCCCTTTGTAGGATTTCATACCAGTTAGCGCTATTTATCTCGCTGGCAAACTTTGAATTGTCGGTATAGACGAGACACATCTGGTTAGTAGCAAATATTATGTACCAGTCCGCATAGTCCGGGAACATCAGCTCGGGAATCAGTGTGTAATCGGCTGAGCCGATAACACCGCATTCTTTGTGTAGTTCGGTTACTTTACGGATGGTAGTGGCACTGCCCGCTCCCTCCGCCAG
>CAZQZA010000164.1:0-1925 GCA_964597725.1 uncultured Dehalococcoidales bacterium
AGCATACTAAAAATGGCTTAGTCAGAGCTATCCTATACCCTGGATTGTTACTACAAAAGTTGACTACCAGACAACCTGATGATAGCCAGCTAGAGGTTGCCGTATCGGCATTAAGGAAGGTGGTGGAAATTGAGCAGCCTGAGGAGGCGGCTCAGGCTTCCTCCTGATGGCTTGTCTCTATATCTTGTTTGGTTAGCTTCTGAAAGAAGCAGGTCTTATTACCGGTATGACACACCGGACCAAGTGGTTTAGCTTTAACCAGAATGGTATCACTGTCGCAATCCTTCCACAGTTCACGCACTATGAGGCGGTTGCCTGAGGTCTCTCCCTTGTGCCACAATTCCTGTCGGCTGCGACTGTAAAACCAGACTTCACCACTGGACAAAGTCAGGCGTATTGATTCCTCATTCATATAGCCCAGCATCAGCACCTCACCAGTATCGGCATCCTGAACTATAGCCGGGATAAGCCCCTTTTCATTAAACTTTAGATTGTCTATCACCCCACCCCCTTAGTAATATTACTGGCTCTACCAAGAAGCTCCTAAAGGTTGAGCTGTGCAGTAAGTGTCATCCATTTTTCAACCCCCTTCTCTAAAATTTGGGCGAAATTTGCGACCCCAGTCTATCTGGCAATTTCCTTGTCGTATGCGAACAGCGCGGGAACGCCACCGGTATGAATGAAGATGATTGTGTCTGTTGACTTGAAACGTCCCTTCTTTATTAAATCAATGAGCCCGGCCATGGCCTTGCCGGTATATACCGGGTCGAGGAATATGCCCTCGGTCTGGGCTACCAACCTAATGGCATCTATGCCTTCTTTGGTCGGTATCCCATAGCCTTCTCCGATATACTCATCATTTACCTCTACCTCATCCTGCTCCAGCAAGGTATTAAGGCCGAGATATTCGGAGGTGGCATTTGCCCGTTCAATTGTAGTTGCTACGGCATCTTTGGCATTGCGTAGCACCGAAATGCCGATTACCTTGTAATCTGCTTTTAGATATTTTAGCCCTAAGGTTAATGCCCCCTGGGTTCCCCCGCCACCATTTGCCAAGATAACATAGTTAGCTTGTACATTATTATCCTTTAACTGTTGAATTAATTCATCGGCGGCATTTACCCACCCCGCGGGGCCAATAATAGCGGCAATTTCAGGCAGATTATGCTTCATTATAAATGGTTTATATCCTTTTGAACGCAGTCGGTTGGCTGCCGCCTCTAATTTTTCTGCCACAAATCCGCCACCGAGCTGAGTCATGTCAGCAAATTCCAGGATTTCAACTTCTGAGTCCAGAATATTATGAAGCAGTAGATTACCCTGCGTTTCAGTGTGCACTCCTTTTAACAACACAAAGCAAGGTTTCATTCCGAGCTTGCGCGCCACTGCTGCTGCTTGAAGGCAGTGGTTTGATTGAGAATCAGATGTGCTGACAATAGCGTCATATCTCTGCTCCTTGGCATATCCCATTACAAACTCAAGCCTACGGCATTTATTTCCCCCTAATGCCAGTCCGGTGAGGTCTTCGCGTTTGATAAGGATGCGTGGTCCGCCCAGAACTGACGAAAGGTGTTGAGCCTCGGTAAGTGGAGTCGGGAAAAATCCCAGTTTTACTCGCGGTAAATTTTCAATTGCAGTTATCATGTCAACCTCCTTTAGATTAAATTTTGGGCACATCAAAGAAGTAGGACTTCCCTGGGATTATCCCTCACAGCAACCAGCCTTGCCTTTATAATAACTCGTGTTGCGAGGTTTGTCACCCATCTATTTGAACTAGCTCAGAGGTTGAGGGTAACGGCCTGTTTCCTCCGCTTAGCTAACAGTGGCTAGGGCTTGTTTCAGGTTGATGTCTCCGGTATAAAGTGCCTTACCTACTATAGCACCCTCTACACCAAGCTGTTTCAACACTTTAAGGTGACTTAGCG
>CAZQZA010000165.1:0-1868 GCA_964597725.1 uncultured Dehalococcoidales bacterium
CAGTCTTTCCTATCAGCTCTTCCCTGCCGGCCAGCGCCTGGTGGCGATGGGCTCGGATGCCCCAAATAATGACAACGGCAATAAAAGCAGCAATACCGATGATAATTAAGACAATTATCCACATGTCTATTCGAAACCAGCTTGGGTCTAGTTGAAACAATGGAGACCTCCTAGAAAATTGGATTTCGAACTCATTCGTTTACCTCCTCTTTTTTTGCTTTTCTACGTACATATAATTTAAGGTCCTCATATTTAGTTATTACTACTTCCTCCCCGGGTTTCACCCGGCCCTCGTCTGATATTGCCGTCCAGCGTTCACCCTTAAATAAGACTGTACCCTCGGGGTCCAGGGCTACCTTGACAACGGCAGTCTTTCCCATCAGCTCTTCCCGGCCGGTGGCTGGCTGGCGGTGGTGGGCTCGGATTATGCGGCTGATAACAAAGACAAAGACGAGTACAATAAGAATGGTGAGCGTGGCAATCAACCACGGGTCTACGCTAAATGGAGTTCCTAGTGGGAACAAGATTAAAGCGCCAAGCACTAGTGCAATTATACCACCGCCGGTGAGTAAACCAAAACTGGTGGTAAATAGCTCGGCAATAAACAGACCAAAGGCTAAAACTATAAGTAGCACGCCGGCAATGTTCACCGGTAGCTGGCCCAGTGAATAAAAAGCCAATATGCCACAGATAGCGCCAACTATACCCGGGAAGATGAGTCCTGGGTTCATGATTTCAATGAATATGCCAAGCGTAGCCAGGCTCAACAAGAGAAAGGCAATGTTTGGGTCACTAATGGCATAAAGAAAGCCCTCGATGGTGCTCATATTAACATCTGTGATAGTTGCACCCTGGGTATTTATGGTGACCACCCTGCCATCAAGCATGGTTACCTCTCTACCATCAAGTTGAGCGATGAGGCTATCAAGGTCAGGGACTACCATGTCAATGACGTTAAGCTCCAGGGCCTCCTGCTCGGTGGCAGAAACAGCTTCTCTGACGGCTTCCTCGGCCCATTCCATGTTGCGTCCGTGGGCTTCAGCGATACTTCTAATGTAGGCGGCAGCATCGTTGAGGATTTTTTCCTTCATTGTCTCTGACATCTGCTGCTCACCCTCAGGGCCTATCGACACTGGACTGGCGGCGCCGATAGCAGTGTTGGGTGCCATGACAGCCACATGGGCAGCCATAGTAATGAAGACTCCTGCAGAAGCAGCTCGAGCACCAGATGGAGAGACATATACCACTACCGGAACCCGTGCATTAACAATCGCCTGCACGATGTCACGCATAGCCGTATCTAGGCCACCCGGTGTATCCATTTGGATGATACAGACTGTGGCGTTACTGTCTTCGGCATCCTCAATGCCACGCTCAATGTAGTCAGCCAGGACAGGGTTAATGACCCCTTTGATGTTAAGCACTACAACTGTTGGCGAAGCTGCCTGAGCCCCAATGGCGGTACCAGCGACAATTAGTAAGCCCAATAATATTAGAATGCGTACCAGTCTTAACATAACTAATTCTTCTACCTGTAAGGATAATATATTCAATGTATTATAACAGTTATTATAGTAAATGAAAAATAGTCAAGGTTGAAGAGCTAGGTAAATTAGTGTAGAATTTACTAACTATCAATAAAGAGTGTGGCATGAAAATCCAGAGGTGTAAGGGAACTAGGGACTTATCCCCGGAGGAGATGGGAAGGTTTCGCCTGATTGAGGGAGTGTTTAGGGACTGCTGCCTTAAATGGGGGTATGCGGAGGTTAGGACACCAACCCTGGAATATCTGCACCTGTTTACCTCTACGGGGACGCTTACCCCTGGTAAGTTAGGCAAGGTCTATTCCTTCCTTGACTGGGATGGCT
>CAZQZA010000166.1:0-1864 GCA_964597725.1 uncultured Dehalococcoidales bacterium
GGCCCAGAGGGTCAATCCCTGGCTTTAGCTCCTTAAGTAGGTAGTAACCTATAAGTGCTGTTCCGCCGAAATATCGCCGGTAGAACTTCTCATCAGGTTCTTCAATAGATATACTCTTATCAGATAGGTTCACTCTCAGGATTTTGCCGGTATAACCACCAGGCGTCTGTTCAGTCATTAGCTTTTACCTCCTCTAGCTATTTCGAGCACTTTACATTATTCCTAACGTAGAAGTCAAACTAGTGCCTCGTCGGTACTTTAGTATCTGTGGTCAGGCTAGAAGAAAAGGTGCTCCCTCTTTCTAAAGAAATAGCCGGCTATCAAACCAAAAACTAAACCTCCGAGGTGAGCTTGCCACGCTATACGTGGGAAAAGGGAGATTATAAGGAAACCTCCGATGACTGCTGACCAAAGGGGGAGGGGGACAGGTATTGGGAATACAAACACCCTCAGTTTAGGCCTCATCACGGCAAGTGCCCCACCCAAGGCAAAAACGGCTCCTGAAGCACCAATAGCTATAGAATAAGGCGGTGCCAGGAGTATGAACAAAACACTACCCACTATACCTCCGCAGAAATAAGCAATTAATAATTTACTCTCTCCAACCAATCTGGATAAGTATGTGCCAAAGAAGTAGAGGGTCAACATGTTGGCTATGATATGCCATAGGCCACTATGGATAAATAGACTAGTTACTATGGTCCACGGCCGATGGAGGAAACTTGCTGGCTGCAACCCGAGAAGGAAGATAAGTTCTGGAGCTATAGCAGTAGCTATAAACAATAAGAAGTTCAAAGCTATTAGAACCCATATCGGGGTTAGTTTGAAACTTTGGTATCTATATGCCATTACTTTGTTTACCGATGGTTTCCATTAGCGAAAGCCCGTCTTTCATTGGTAAGGTGTCTTATATCCTGATATAATAGCCCTTAAGCCTTAGCTGTTGCAATGAGGTGTGCTCATTCAATATCTTAGTGACATATCACCTTCTCTCCTTAATGAACCAGCTAGTTTAGGGGTTGACAAAAGTGGGGAGTTATGCTATATAAGTTACTGGGTCTGGTTCTAAGGGTGATAGGGTGTAGTGGTGGCTGAGAGGATAGCCAGGAATCTGGTGGACAACGAGAGGGAATAACATGCGCAATTATGTTATTAGAAGAGTTTTGCTAATGATACCCACCTTGCTACTAGTGTCTATCATAGTTTTCTTCGTGATGCGGTTAATTCCAGGTGATGTAATAGACATGATGGTAGAAGATAGGTTTACTTATGGGGCCGAAACTAAGGCTGCCATTGAGCGCTCCCTGGGACTGGATGCACCAGTCCATGTTCAGTTTGCACGCTGGCTAGGATTTGTTCCCAATCACAAGGGCGATTTCGATGGTATTTTGCAAGGTAGCCTCGGGAATTCCTTATGGGACAAAGTTCCCGTGCTAGATCAGATAGTCGAGAGATTGCCGGTAACCACTGAACTTGCCCTCGGCGGTATGCTGGTAGTGATAATAATAGCTTTGCCCATTGGTGTAATTTCAGCGATACGGCAGGACACTGCTAGTGACTATGTGGGCCGCGGCTGGGCTACACTGTTAATTGCCCTGCCTAACTTCTGGGTGGGGCTGATGCTAATACTCTTAGGCTCACTCTGGTTTGGTCTATCACCACCGCTGGCTCCTATTTCTATTTGGAAGAATCCGGGAGGAAATCTGGGGCAGTACATCGTCCCCTGTTTCATTATGGGTATGCAAGGGGCGGGGACAGCCATGAGAATGACACGTTCCATGATGCTGGAGGTGTTGAGGCAGGATTATGTCAGGACGGCCTGGGCAAAGGGGCTCAGGGAGAGGGTAGTCGTCATAAGGCATGC
>CAZQZA010000167.1:0-781 GCA_964597725.1 uncultured Dehalococcoidales bacterium
CCTTGTAGGCAATACCGAGCAGAATCAGATCAATTTCCTGGTCAGCAGCGTCATTAATAATAGCTGGTCCGACTTCGCGGGCTTGAAGCATATCAGTCTCTATCTTGTAGTTGTTCCTGCGGGCAATCTCCTCTATACGGCCAAGTATATCCTCAGCTTTCTGAATTTCTGACTCAATCTCAGCATCCAGCGGTAGGTCGCGCTTCAGGGTAATGATATAAATAGCACGTATCTCACTCTTATTCTGCCTGGCCAGACTGCAAGCTAGGTCGACTGCTTCTTCGTCAGCCTGATTACCGGTTACTGGCACCAGAATTCGGGAAAATTTCACTCCGTTCTGTCTCAGCCTATTATTTGACACCGCTAATTATACCCTTCTTGTCAAGGGGCAGCAACTCTACCCCCTCTTATTTACAATCAGCCAACATCGTTTAACTACCTCGGCCTCTACCAGTTACTTGAATCACCCTCTCTACCACACCATTTCTGACTCTATATATGTTGAGACATTCCCCTTATATTTGCCGCTAGCTTATCCATATCCAGGAGCACGGCAGGCGTGTCTAAAGATGAATAAGACACTTTCTTACCAACCATGGGCTTTACCACCTGTAAACTTAATATTCGTGGTCGGGCTTCTCTGATTTACTATCTGAAGCCCGGTTTGATTAGCGCCATCTCCAGAAAGAGGGCGCCAGAAGAGAGAATACTGTTAGTAGTTCGAGGCGCCCCGCCAGCATACACACGATAAGAACCACTTTACCCGCAGCCGGAATTAGGG
>CAZQZA010000167.1:791-1818 GCA_964597725.1 uncultured Dehalococcoidales bacterium
GGCCTAACCCCAGGGCACTCATTATCAGAAACCCCACGATAATCGTGGAGAAGTATAAAACAGCCATGCCAATAATCCCTGAGATTACCCGTTCTGACAGCACAGTCCCGCCGACTTTAATCGGTATGACAGCTTGGGGATTAAAGGCGAGTGAAATCCGGCGAAAGGCATACTTAAACAATACTATGAGTCGGGTAACCTTTAGTGCCCCACCGGTGGAACCAGCGCAGGCACCGACTATCATCAAGATAAGCAGAGTAGCTCGGGCAAATGGCGGCCAGACATTAAAGTCGGCAGTACTAAAGCCGGTTGTGGTCATGATAGATACACTCTGAAATCCTCCGTATCGGAAGGCGTCACCGGCCGACAGCTCTATGCCGTTCATTAAATTGAGGGCGATAAAAACCGAGGCTGCCGTAAGGAAAATAATATAGTATTTAAATTCGGGGTTGGCAAAGAGGTGTTTTGGCTGGCGTTTTACTAAGAAAAGGTAATGTAGCCCGAAGTTTATCCCGGCGATGGCCATGAAGGCGATAACGATACTTTCAACGACTATGCTGTTATAGGCAGCGATGCTCAGGCTTGTTGGGGCAAAGCCTCCGGTAGGCATGGTAGTAAAGGTAATCGTTAGCGCATCAAATACGGGTATGCCTCCCGCTTGCCAGAGTAGCAGGAACTCCAGCAGCGAAAAGCCAGCATATAGATACCACAGTGACTTCACGGTATCCCGGATACGGGCGGTGAGTTTTTCCGTTTGAGGACCAGGCAGCTCAGCATCAACCAGATGGGCAGCCCCCATGCCGAACAGGGGAAAGAAGGCCACAAACAGGGTTATTATTCCCATCCCTCCCAGCCACTGGGTAAAACTGCGCCACAGGAGTATGCTGTGGGGGTGGCTTTCGATTGCGGTAAGCGCGGTGGCTCCGGTAGTGGTGTAGCCGGACATGGCTTCGAAGAAGGCATCAAGGTAGCTGGGAAAGGTTCCCGCCAGTTGATATGGTATGGCACCGAAGACCGAGGCTAATAC
>CAZQZA010000168.1:0-1817 GCA_964597725.1 uncultured Dehalococcoidales bacterium
TCATTGTCTGGCTGGGGCGATAGTGGCTCTTAGCCTTCTCCATCTCAAACCAGAACTCCTGGTACTCAGGGGAACCATCCCCGGCATACATCTTCAGCCGACCTGAGTTAATGGCGGCTAGCAGGTTAAAACCTAACTCCGATTTTGACCGGGCAGTAAAGGTAAACGGAATAACCCGTGAGCCAAGCGACTGCCTGAGGAATGAACTCACCGGCTGACCAACCCCGGTAGCATCAACCACTACCTTGCGGCAGTGCCACACTGCTTTAAGGATATCAATTAACTGGGGATAAAGTTCGCTATGCTTCCTACCTGTCCACCGGTAATGCTCAACCACCTTGACCCTGGGTTGCTTGACCATATCACCGCAGAAGTCAACCTCACCGATAGTAATTACCGTAGAATCCTGGCGTGGTTTTATGGCTCGTAGTATGGCTCCTTCCTCGGTCTCAGCCTCACCGGCAAGGTCAATCCCAGCGACATAGGTTTTACCCGGTTCCGGCTGATGGCGCCGGTGGTGCTCTCCTTGCAACTGAGACCGATGCTGCGGGCTTAGGTAACCGCCACCACCATGTATTGGTAGTAACCGATACTGGGTAAGGAATAGGGGGTGATTCTCACCCAGGCGTGCTCTCTCCGCCTCAACATAGGCTAGATAATCAGCGTTATGCCTGGCGATTTCCTCCCAGTCATACCTGAAGTGGCGTTTAATGCCGTCTCTCCCTTCCAGTTCAAGGTTAGTTTGCTTTACTTCCTCAAGCAGAGTTGAATCGTCCCAGGTAGTGCCGTAGTGAACCGTGGTAACATTAGTAGTGGCACCCATAGGCTTGAACTCTTTGGTATACTTCTCTTTGGATACATCCTGCGATTCATCTATTTCCAGTAGCAGGTGAGCCGTATTGCCGACCACATTAGCTGACTCATCCGCCGATAGGAAAATAGCCCGGGCGTTTCCCAGCCGGATGATGTAGCCCAGCTCGGTTACCCAGATACCGCCAAAACCAACATCGTTTAAGCGGTCCTTCAGCCTCATCATGGAGATAACTGTCTGCGGCTTGAAGGTAGGCGAGCACTTAATCATATTCTGGGGCTCAGCCATATAAAGGGTTAAGAGTAGGAGCTCAAGCTGGGCTGACAGCTCATTCTTCCCCCCTTGGCGTGCCATCTCCACCGAGAAGGTAAGCCCTCGCCGGTGGAAGACGCTGTCCAGCACCGCCAGAGCTACCTCTCGCTGATAGGGTCTAAGTCTATTTATTGAGGGTAGCTCCAATGCCGATGCCAAGTGGGAGGGCGATATCCCTGAGGACATTACCCATTGCCTCCTTTAAGCCCTTCTTCTGCTCTTTGGTGATGTTATATCTGGTCTTGACCAGCCCCGCTAGGGTATTGGTTGCCTGCATGATAAGCTTGATATTCTCCGGGTCTTTTTCCAGAATAGACTTTATCTTAACCCGTAACAGGGCAATCTCATCATCAATGCCCTCAACGCCAGAGGCTAACTCAAGGTCGAGTTGCCCTGCCTCATCGAGGACCTTGGAGTAGAAGCCGTGCTTTCTGGCGTTCTGATTGCCCTTTGGGGCTCCTCGCCTTCTTGTTGTTTTGCTTCTCATTTGCTTTCAATACTCCTAAGAGCAGGCAATGGGCAGCCAACTCCCACCTCTGGGTCTCTATGGCTAGTCTCAATAGCCTCATATCCCTCTCCTTTACATAACTAGAAAAACAATTCCTATTTAATTAGCTTTGAATTGTTTCCTAATAAAATAATAGCACATTTGTTCTATTAAGGCTATAAGATTTTGTCATATTTTTAACTCTCT
>CAZQZA010000169.1:0-1759 GCA_964597725.1 uncultured Dehalococcoidales bacterium
TACCTATCTGTACTACATAGTGGCCTGGCTTATTTTCAGTAACAGTGAAAATTACATCTTGACTCTGCCCGGGGGTAAGGGTAATCTCTCTGGTGTCTTGCGTTTGCCCATTTATCTTGAGGTCGGCGACATAGCTACCTTCCTGTCCGCCATCGTTACCTATCTCGGTGCTGATGGTAACACTTTTTGCTGTTCTTACCATAAAGGTAAAGGGTTCCCATATCCCTATCTTTTCTAGGCTGGGCGTGATGGTCAAGTCACCGGCCACAAAGTGGGCAGGTGCGGGAGGCGGTGGTGGCGGTGGTGAGGGAGAAGGTGCTGGTGGGGGAGGTGGAGGAGGTGATGAGGGCAACGTCGCCATTACGGCAAGTGAAGAGAAGTGGTTTACTAGTCCAGCTGCCACACCGACCTCAGCCACTCTACCTGGAACACCTTGTGATTTAATCCATTTGCCGAGTTTAGTATCGTAATAGGCGATAAACAATGAGGTAGCATCCCCAGGCAGTTCCTCGGTGGGATAATTTAATAACACTGTAATCGGTGAGCCGAAGGTAACCATAGGGCATTTTGGACAATCTGGGTCTTCCCAATACACTTCCTTATATCCGATAAAGTCATAAACTTGACCGACTGCTACCATATCATCCGGTATTGGTGGCGGGTCCTTAGACGGCCTCATCACCACTATTTCTGGGTAGTTCCCGCATCCTGGATGCTCACCACAAATTACCGGCGTGCCATCGTCAATTGCTAAGAAGTGTATATCTTCGGGGTCAGAGGGCTCATAGTCTTTGAGAACCTTATTGCCACAGCACCCGACCTTTATCTTAGTTATTTCACCCAGCATGTCTACCAGGAAGTAGCATGCACCGCCACCGCCGGTGGGGCCACGGCCGCCACTTGGTGGGGGTGTAGGATACTCCTCGAGTGCATAATTTATGTCAAAAGATAGGCTATCTCCTTGAACATCATTACCGGTTGTGCAGGGTAGCTCCCACTCCCAGTTCAGGGTAACGGTATCGCCTGAGTTGAGTGGAATTATTTTGACATAAATTGGATCCAAAAAACTCTGCGGAAAGTTATTGAGCGTCGTTGGAAGGCTTATATTGGTGCTTAATCGGCCAGGAGGAATAGCAGAGAGGTCAAACAGTAAGTGGTCAATAAGCTCGCCGGGATCTGAGGTATCGCCTGTCTCAGATTCCGGGGTAGCGCCATCAAGACTGACGATGTCGCTTATCCAGATGGTAACAAAGCCATCCTCGGGGCCGGCATTGTGCAGGGTGACTGTCTTAACGCCGCTATCGCAGGGCATAATATTCTCTATATTCCAGCTAGTAGCTCCTTCACCGCCCGGCACCAGGTCTACCGGGTCAGCAGCATGAACTGGGGTTGGTAAAGAGCCAGCTAGAACCAGTCCTATTATCACCGCTAGAAACAGCCTGGCGGCGTATTTTATAGTTCTACCGTTTCTGATAATTTCTTTTAGCTTATTCATTAGTCCTTACCATCACAGCAGTAAATACACTAATCTCCCCATTCAACTTCAAGCCGGTAGATTAAGCCGGCTGGATTGCTATCTTTGGTACCGCCGTCCATCTGCTCATTAGCGGCAAGAATTACGAGGACATTCTCCCCGGTTACTAAGTCCGTTGAAGGAATAGTATAATGCTCTACAGTCATCCAGTTAGAGGTATGCACGTAAGGCTCTGTGAGGTCAGAGGTCTCCCATCCTATACAGGGGTCAGTCTCACCAGAATCA
>CAZQZA010000170.1:0-1700 GCA_964597725.1 uncultured Dehalococcoidales bacterium
TTAAGCTGGAGGGATGTAATCCTACCGGTTCATTTAAAGACAGGGGTATGGTGGTGGCGGTAGCTAAGGCGTTGGAAGCTGGCAGTAAGGCTATAATGTGTGCCTCAACCGGCAATACCAGCGCCTCAACGGCGGCTTATGCTGCCTATTGTGGGATTGAAGCTATTGTCATCGTGCCCAAAGGCATGATTGCACTGGGTAAGCTGGCTCAGGCTATTATCTACGGGGCTAAAATAATTGCTATAGATGGAAATTTTGACCAGGCTCTTAAAATAGTGCGGAGTTTGACTCAGAAACACCCGGTTACCCTGGTAAACTCGGTTAATCCCCATCGTATAGAGGGACAAAAAACGGCTGCCTTTGAGATTATTGATGTTTTGGGTGAGGCTCCAGACTACCTTTTTATTCCGGTAGGTAATGCGGGTAATATCACCGCCTACTGGAAGGGTTTTGTAGAATGTCATCAAGCCGGCAGGGCAAAGACTAACCCCAGAATGATGGGTTTTCAGGCTGAGGGGGCGGCTCCCATTGTGCGAGGTCGCGCTATTGAGAAACCGGAGACTGTCGCCACCGCCATACGAATCGGCAATCCGGCTAGCTGGCAGAAGGCGACGGCGGCTCGTGATGAGTCTGGCGGTATTATTGATATGGTGAGTGATGACGAGATTCTGGCAGCCCAGAGGCTTATGGCAACCAAAGGGGGTGTCTTTGGCGAGCCGGCTTCAGCAGCTTCTTTAGCCGGGCTTATTAAGCTCTCGCATCAGGGGATGGACTTCTCACGGAAGAAGGTGGTCTGCGTGGTAACCGGTACCGGACTTAAGGATACTGATATCGTCCTGCGCGGTGTTGAGCCCTTTCTTGAGCTTCCGGCTGATTTAACCGCTGTAGAGCAGGCGTTAGGCTGGAGTTTAAAGGAGTGACCAATGGCTAAGGCAATCAGCAAAGACATAGGGAAGTTTTATCAGCATTACCCTAGAGTAGCGGTGCTGGTCACGGCTCAAGCTGGAGGAAGGGACAATGCTATGGCAGCATCCTGGCATATGCCCCTATCTTCCAGTCCACCCCTTTATGCGGTATCTGTCTCTGCCAAGCGGTTTACCTACCAGCTTATTGTTGATAGTAAGCAGTTTGGGGTTAATTTCTTGCCTTTTGAGGCAGCTGAGCTGGTTGCCTCGGTAGGCGGTAGCCAAGGTCAAGAGATAGATAAGTTCCAGAAGTTTAATATAGCCCGGGATAAATCGGTAAAGATGGACGTGCCCATCCTGAAAGCTGCCTATGCTGCCTATGAGTGCCGTTTAGTTGACGATAGGGGTTATGGCGACCGCAGGCTGCTGGTGGGAGAGATTGAAGCAGTGCATTGGCTGAAGGAAGCCTTTGCTCCCGAGGCAATACTGGATTTGGCTGAGGTTAGCCCGGTCCTGTATCTGGGGAATGAACTTTATCTAACCGCATCCAGAGACTCAGTAAGAAGTCTTGACCGTGAGGTCTATGGCAAGCGTTAAAGGAGGGCTAGAGTGATTGATGAAGCGAGGGTTACAGCAGCAGTAACTTCCATCATTGAGGCTATTGGAGAGGACTCAGAAAGAGAGGGTCTGATAGGAACCCCGAGACGGGTGGCTGAGATGTATGCCGAGCTATTTGCCGGACTTGATATGGACCCCAGGGAAGAACTGACAGTAGGTTTTGAGGAAGGACACCGG
>CAZQZA010000171.1:0-1658 GCA_964597725.1 uncultured Dehalococcoidales bacterium
CGGCTCGCTATGCTGGTGAAGGGGCTTCAGATAGGGATAGGATTAACTATTTGCTATCAAGGCTAGAGAATGTGCCGTGGCCAGAGCGGTCAGCCCGCTTCCGCTGTATAATTGCGGTAGCCACACCCAGTGGTGTGGTTGAGCTTTGTTCCGGCGAGTGTCAGGGGTTTATAACCTTTGAGCCAAGGGGGGAGGAAGGCTTTGGCTATGACCCAATCTTCTACCTTCCTAGGCTGGATAAGACAATGGCTGAGCTGCCACTGGAGATAAAGAACCAGGTTAGCCACCGTGGGCAGGCAGCCAGGAAAGCATATTACCTACTGGAGAGGTTAAGAGTATGACTGGGCTTTCTGACTCCTTCCAGCGCCCGATAAATTATTTGCGCATCTCGGTAACCGACCGTTGTAATCTGCGTTGTGTCTACTGCATGCCAGCCGACGGTGTCAAGCTAATGTCCCACAGTGACATTCTTACCTATGAGGAAATCTACACCATAGTGCAGGCAGCTGCTGAGCTAGGCATAAACAAGGTAAGAATTACTGGTGGTGAACCGCTGGTGAGAGCAGGAATATCTGAATTAATACGGATGCTGGCGCGCATAGACACCATAGACGATATTTCTCTAACCACCAATGGGACACTACTTGGTGGCTATGCTGCTGAGCTAAAGCAGGCCGGGCTCAGGCGAGTTAATGTCAGCCTGGATACACTTAAGCCGGACAAGTTTGAGTTTATTACTGGTCAGAACAGACTTGAAGAGGTGCTGGAAGGTATTGACATTGCCATGTCGGTTGGTCTTAATCCGGTTAAGCTTAATATGGTGGTTATGGCTGGGATTAATGATGATGAACTCCTTGATTTTGGTGCCAAGACCATTAGTGATGGGTGGCATGTACGCTTTATTGACCTAATGCCGGTGGCTGGTGGGGATACTACCGCCTCACAATTCGTCTCAGTTAGTGAGATGAGAAAGCGCCTGGAACAACTAGGGGAACTAGAGCCTTGTCTAGCCGGTATCGGCAATGGGCCAGCCAAATATTTTCGTTTTTCTCATGCCACGGGTACTATCGGCTTTATTACGCCGATTAGTGAGCATTTCTGCTTCCGCTGCAACCGGTTGCGTCTTACTGCTGATGGTAAACTCCGCCCTTGCCTATTATCTGAGGACGAAATAGACCTGAAGCAGCCTTTGCGGAATGGCATATCGTTAGTCGGCTTAAAGCAACTGATTGAGGAGACCGCTGCCCGTAAACCACTTCGCCATCAACTGGCTGAGGGCTGTGTACCTAAAGACCGCCCGTTTTCGCAGGTCGGGGGGTAAGGTGAAAGATGATTGAGATATATACTGACGGCGCTTATAACCCGGTTTTAGGCCAGGGTGGCTGGGGGGCTGTCCTGCTTGACAGCGGGCAAAAGCGTACTTTCTCTGGGGTGGCTAAGATAACAACTAGTAACCGTATGGAGATTACCGCTGCCTTAGAAGGCATCTTGCAGACTCAACAGGGTTCGGAGGTGGTCGTGTATACCGATAGCCAGTATCTTTTTAGCTGTATGGCCAAAGGGTGGCAAAGGCGGGCCAATCGTGACCTGTGGGAACAGTTAGATGAGGCGGTTAGTGAGCGCAAGGTGCGATGGCAGTGGATTGACCGGAATACTAG
>CAZQZA010000172.1:0-1649 GCA_964597725.1 uncultured Dehalococcoidales bacterium
TGAGATGCAGTTCTTGCCCGATGTGACCGTTCCCTGTGAGGTGTGTAAGGGAAAGCGCTACAATCGCGAGGCACTGGAGATTAGATTTAAGGGCAAGAACATTGCTGAAGTGCTGGATATGACGGTAGAGCAGGCCCTGTCTTTCTTCGAGCATTTCCCCAAGGTAAAGGCTAAACTTCAAACTTTAAACGACGTCGGGCTGGGCTATATCCGCCTCGGTCAGCCAGCCCCCACCCTTTCTGGTGGTGAAGCCCAGAGAGTGAAATTGGCCACGGAACTGTCACGGCGGTCTACCGGCAGGACACTATACATCCTTGATGAACCAACCACCGGCCTCTCTTTTGAGGATATAGCAGCTCTGCTGCGAGTACTACAGCGTCTGGTCGATGGGGGTAATACGGTGATTGTCATTGAACATCACCTGGATGTGATAAAGAACGCTGACTGGATTATCGACCTTGGACCGGGAGCTGGCGACTCCGGTGGCTATATAGTAACCGCCGGAACACCTGAGGCAATAGCTGAGGAGAAGACTTCAGCTACTGGGCAGTATTTAGGCCGGGTATTGCCTCAAGATATTAACTACGCTTTGACCAGTTGACCATTGCCAAGTTGAAATCATATCCGTTACTGCACGCATCATTTGGTTGAAGGAGAAATTTGCCTGACACCAGGAATCCTAAGTTTTTCTATGGCTACGTCATAGTTGCGGCTGCCTTTGTTATGTTAATGGTAATGGGGGGTACATATTATTCCTTTGGTGTTTTTTTCAGCCCGTTGTTAGTTGAGTTTGGCTGGACCCGAGCTATGACGTCAGGTGCTTTCTCACTTTGTATTATGCTGGAGGGCGTGCTAGGTATAGTTATGGGCAGAGCAACCGATAGGTGGGGTCCGCGGATAGTGATAACACTCTGTGGGTTCTTTTTAGGGCTAGGGTATTTGCTAATGTCACAGATTAGTACTCTCTGGCATTTCTACCTGTTATATGGGGTAATAATAGGTATTGGATTGGGGGGTCTATGGGTCCCACCAATATCCATTGTAGTCAGGTGGTTTACCAAAAGAAGAAATATGATGACGGGTATCGCTGTAGCTGGCACCGGTATAGGTGGGTTGATTACTCCACTGTTAGCTAATTGGCTTATCTCCACTTATGCCTGGCGTCTATCTTACGTAATCCTGGGTAGTATAGTTTTGGTACTTATTGTTCTAGCCGCCCAGTTTCTAAAACGTGACCCAGCCCAGGTAGGGCAGTTGCCTTATGGTGAAAATGGAAGAGAGATACATGAGTTACAATTGGGAAATAGCGGGCTTTCCCTCAGGGAGGCAATCTATACCAAACAGCTTTGGCTCGTTTCTGGCCTGTTTTTCTGCTTTGGATTTTGTGTGTTTACCATTATGGTACATATCGTGCCGCATGCCATTGAGCTGGGGATACCAGCCGCTAGTGCAGCCAATATTCTGGCTATTATTGGTGGAGTAAGTATTGCTGGCAAAACGATAATGGGCGCGGCTACTGACAGAATAGGGACTAGAACGGGGATTATCATTGGCTTTATTTTGATGTTTGCGACTCTAGTCTGGCTCGTGGCAGTTAGAGAGCTATGGATGCTCTACCTGTTTGCTATAATCTTTGCCTTCGGCTATGC
>CAZQZA010000173.1:0-1516 GCA_964597725.1 uncultured Dehalococcoidales bacterium
TGTGATAGACATATCATCGGAACTAATAGCTACCAAGAAACAGCTAACTCAGATGTGGTAGTCATCACCTCAGGCGTTCCTAGAAAACCAGGCATGACTCGGGAAGAGCTGTTACAGACTAATACGAACATTGTTGCTGAGGTTACCCGTAATGTAGTGAACCATTCACCAAATTGCATTATCATTATGGTTACTAATCCACTAGATGCTACGACCTATCTAGCTCTTCGCACTAGCCGGTTTCCAAGAAATAGGGTTATCGGTTTATCTGGTGTCTTGGATACTGCCCGACTTAGGAGCTTTATCGCCGCTGAGCTTAATGTATCAGTAGAAGGCGTGTTCGCCTGTATTCTAGGACAACACGGTGAAAAAATGGTCATTCTTCCCAGGCTATGTACAGTTTGTGGCGTCCCGATAACCAAACTCCTGCCTCAAGAAACTATTAACAGACTGGTAGAGCGCACCCTAAAGGCTGGAGCTGAGATTGTGGGCTTGCTCAAAACCGGCAGTGCTTTTTATGCTCCATCAGCCGGTGTTGCCCAAATGGTAGAAGCCATAATTTTAGATAAGAAGCAAATCCTGCCCTGTGCTACTTACCTGGATGGGGAATACGGGATTAAAGATACCGTCATCAGCATCCCGGTAAAACTAGGTAAGAGCGGTATCGAGCAAATAATAGAGCTTGAGCTAACCGCCGAGGAGAAATCAGCCCTAGCCAACTCAGCTCAGGCAGTGCAGGAACTGGTGAGGACTATGAAGCGGTAAAAGAGACAAATAGAGAGAACTGCTATAAATCAGGAAAGGAATTAATCCCGAATGAGAGAAATAGAAGCTAGCGCCATTACTCAAGTTGTAGTCCAGCTTTGTCAGGAGGCGAATTTCGTGCTTGGTGAAGACGTAGTATCAGCGCTCAAACAGGCAAGAGAGACTGAGGAGTCACCTGCTGGGTGTGAAGTACTGGACAGAATACTAGAAAATGCCGAAATCTCAGCCAGAGAGAGAATCCCTTTATGCCAAGACACTGGCACTGCAGTGGTCTTATTGGAGCTAGGTCAAGAAGTTCATATAACTGGTGGTGACCTTTACACGGCCGTGAATGAAGGAGTACGACAAGGATACGACGAAGGTTATTTACGCAAATCTATGGTGCGCCAGCCTTATTCCGCCAGAATAAACACTAAGGATAATACCCCAGCCATTATTTACACTGACATAGTCCCTGGTGATAAACTTAAAATTACGGTAATGCCTAAGGGGGGCGGCGCTGAGAATATGGCTCGCCTGGCTATGCTACACCCAGCACAAGATCGTCAGGAGATTATAGATTTTGTGGTCAATGCTGTTGATGAGGCAGGCAGCAATCCTTGTCCTCCAGTTATTGTTGGTGTCGGCATAGGGGGCACAGTAGAAAAGACGGTTATGATGGCTAAGCGAGCACTGCTGCGGAAGATAGGTGAACCCAACCCGGATGCCGAGGTTGCCGAACTAGAAAAGGAAATTTTGCAGCGAGTTAACA